>CAYRVP010000004.1:0-63656 GCA_964427845.1 uncultured Caldilineaceae bacterium | reverse complement strand
TCCGGCCTCAGCGCGGCCATGCTGCCGGCGCTGGTGCAGGTGGACGCCCTCGCTGTCGCGCTACCCACGCGCTTTGATGCCGACACCGCAGCGGCTGCCCACTTCGAGGTCTTCGGACGCGCTATCTTCGCCAGCCAGAGCGTCTTCACCGACGCGGCGGCCCAGCGCGGCGGCGAAGCGGTCGTAGGCGTGCGCGCAACCTATGCGTCCATGGGCTTTGCACCACCGCCGGGCTTCGAAGAGGACAGCCTGGCGTGCGAACTGGCGGCGCTGGCGCACCTCTGCGCCGCCGAGGCGGACGCCTGGCGAGATGGCGTTGAGAGTGCCGTCACACAGGCGCGCACACTGCAGGCCGTGTTCCTGGTCGCGCACCCGCTGTGCTGGCTGCCTCCCCTCTGCGAAGCGCTAGTTCAGCAGCCGCTGCCGCTCTACGCCGCCATAGGCGCGCTGCTGGGCAACGTTGTTGGCGACCACGTCGCCGACCTCGCCGCCGACCTCGCCGCCGACCTCGCCGCCGACCTCGCCGCCGACCTCTCCCCACTGTTGCCGCCCGTCGCAGAAGAGCAGCCACATGCACCAAATCCGGCCGCGCCCGACACGCGCCTGGCCGAAATTGTCGCGTGGCTGCTTGCGCCCGCCTGCGCCGGCTTTCTGCTGACGCACATGGATATCCAGCGCGCCGCCGCCGCCGCCTCGCTGCCCACGGGTTTTGCCGACAGGCGCTTGATCCTCATGCAAGTGTTGCAGGCTGCCGGCACCTACAACGCGCTGGCGCCCCTGCTCGAGGCGCTTGCACTGCGCACCACCCAGGCGCGTGCTGCCTACGCGCAGATGGAGGATGCGAGCCCGTCGCTTGCACCGTGGGTGCGCGTTTGGGATGCGCGCGCAGCCGACACGCTCGCCTTGCTGGCCGCCATGCGCACAGCCGGCGGCGCTGCGTAGGGTACTGTCGAGCAAGCCCGCGCTTGCGGGCGTCATCTGCCAGCCTTCACTACCCACTGCCCATTCCCCACTGCCCGCTGTTCCCCAATAGCGTACGGGCGACCCAGGTTGGGTCGCCCGTACAGGCTCCTAAACGGTCAAGGTAACCGCTGCTACCAGTGAAGCGCTAGCGCACCAGGTATCGGTAGACGCCGTTCTCGGTGTTCAGCCACAGACGGCTGGGCAGGCTGTCGGTGAAGAGGAAGTTGAAGACATCCAGCCGCACCGTCTCGCGCCCCAGTTTCGTCCAGCGCGTGGCCGCAACAGTCTTGCTGTAGAAGCCCTGTTCGGTGGCCAGGAAGAGCTTGTCCGTTGGGTGAATGATGACGTCATTCAAGCCGTCGGGCAGCACATTGGCCAGCCCTGCGCTCGAGAGACCCCAGAATTGGCCCAGGTCCTCAGTCGACCAGACACCCTGCACTTCGGCAAACCAGACGTAGCCGTTCATATAGGGGTCAACGTTCATCGAGCTGATGGAGAGAGGGTCGCTCGTCGCCTCGGGAGAGATCACCATCCAGCTTTCGCCGCCGTCCTCGCTGTAGAGGATGACGCTTTCACCGGCGGCGCTGTCGGCGCGCACGTAAAGCGCGCTGCCTTCGGCGGCTTCCATCTCAAAGCCGACATAGGTTTCCCACAGCGGTTCGTCGGCAGAGGTGGAAAGCGCATCCCAAGTCAAGCCGCCATCCTCGGTGATGTAGATGCCATCGCAGCCGGCGGCATAGACCACGTCCTCGTCATACGGGTCAGCCATCAGCGGCAACAGGCTCAAGTCGGGAGCCAGGTCTTCCCACGTCAAACCGCCGTCATCCGAGCGATAGAGCGGGGCAACCATGCGCGCCCTGCAGTTGAGCGGATAGCTGCTGTAGAGCACATACGGGTCGGCCGGGCTCATGAGGAATTCGTCCACGTCAGGTGTGCGCGTGACGAGCGCCCAGGTGCGGCCATTGTTGGGTGTACGGTAGAGCGTGTCGGTGAAGGTGAAGCCATAGATGGTCGGGCTAAGGCGGTTGCCAATCACCTTCTTGAGCACCTCACCGCCGACGCGAATGCGCCCGTCGGTCACGGAAGGGGCCGGCGCGGGCAGCGGGCTCACGGGCCGGCGCGTGGGCACAGGCGTGGGCAGCGGGCTGATGGGAATCGTACTCGTAGGCGTTGCCGTCTCGACAGGCGGTATCGTGCTCGTGGGACCGACTGTCGGCACCGTCTGCGCAAGGGCTGTGGCCGAGTGGCCGGTGATGGAAAAGAGCAGTGCCGGGATTGCCACAAGCAAAATGGCAGCGAGCGGCAAAAAGAGATAAGATCGAATCGCCTTTTTCATGGATCCTCCGCTAAGGTCGGGCTAATGAACTACTGTGGATGCACCCAGGACGGGTCATTAATCCATCCACGACGCGGCAGCCCTCGGGGGGGCGCGTCCGGCTGGCAACGCTGGTTAGTAATGACGACGCCGCGCGCGTACGCCAGGATACGCCGGATTCGCCGCCGTGGGGCGAGCGGATGATAATGGTCTGGTTTTACGTTCCAGCCACACTGATGGCGTAACCGCAATGGCGTGGGAGGGGAGAATGCAGAGATCATGGAAATTGAGTCGCTTGTCGAGTTTCTGCGGGTGCTTAACGCCAACAACAACAAGCCGTGGTTTGACGCCAACAATGCGCGCTACAAAACGCTGCGCAGCGGCTTTACGGATCTTGTGCAGGATGTGATTTATGGGCTGGGCGCTGTGGACGAGCGCGTACAGGGCGTGCGCGCCGACAAGTCGCTCTTCCGCATCAACCGCGACATCCGCTTCAGCAAGGACAAGAGTCCCTACAAAACCACCTTCTCGGCCGTCATTTCGCCCGATGGCAAGAACGTGACGGCGCCGCTCTACTATCTGCAAATCGCTGCGAACGGCGAGTGGATGTACGCCGCGGGCGTCTACATGCCCGATCTGGCGCTGGCCACGCGTATCCGCAATGCGATTGCAGCGCACGCGCCGCGCGTCGAGCGCATCCTTGCCGACAAGGCGCTCGTGGCCGCCTTTCCCAAAGGTGTGCAGGGCGACACCTACAAGCGACTCCCAAAGGGTTTTGACGAGAATACGCCGCTGCCGGCGTTGGTCAAACGCAAGAGCTTCGCCATGAGCAGCCTGCAGCCGCTAACGCCGGGGCTAACCGGCAGCCAGCTAGCCGATGCCGCCGTGGGCGGTTACGCGGCCGCCTTCCCCTGGGTGCAGTTCCTGCGCGAGGCGCTGCTCCACGCATGAGGGCCACATCTGGACGCATTTACCTGCGCGCTGCCGGCGCTGAGGATCAACAGACGATTCGCCGCCTGATTCATGCGGCGCGCCTGAACCCGGTGCATTTGGAATGGCGCAACTTCATTGTGGCCGAGGAGGTTGCAGTGCAGGGATACAGCGGGCAGATTGTTGGTGTGGGCCAGGTTAAGCCGCACGCCGACGGCAGCCGCGAATTGGCATCAATTGCCGTACTGCCCGCATTTCAGCGCCTTGGCCTGGCAGCGCTCATCATCCAAACGCTGCTGGCGCATGAGACGGGCGCAGTTTACCTCTACTGTGGCGACACCATGCCCGCGTATTACGCTCGCTTCGGCTTCACGGAGGTGGATGCGCCTGCGCTGCCCATCTCCATCCGCCGCTGGTATTGTATGGGGCGCACGGCCATCGCCATGTTTGCGTTTCTGTCTGGCGAAAAGCACACTCTCCACGCCATGCGGCACACGCCGGGGTAGTCGGGCCCCGCTTCCCTGTGCGGCGCACTATCTGCCGAAAGCAAAGAGCGCAAGCCTCGTCTGGCGAGGTTTGCGCTCTTTGCTTTCGGAGAGGCGGGACAGCCCACCCGAAACGGTGTGAGGGACAGTTTTACTGTGCTCTGTCTATGTGAACGCAGGGGGATTGCGATTGACTGCTTCTACGGCGATGTTTGCGCCTGTACACCGGGCGATCCTGGACACTGATGGCGAGTCAGTGTGCACTATCGCTTTGGGTCGAAATCCAGCCGACCGGTGCGGTCGAAAACTCGCTCCCTATCCAAGCCCTGTCAAAAACGACTACCGTACTGTTCCGCGTCGGAAGAGGTTAACAATGCCCAGCAGGATGACTGCACCTACCAGACTGATCAAGAGCCCACCAAGGCTGAAGTTGCTGCTGTTGATGGTGCTCTCACCAAAGAGCGGGGAAAGCAACAAGCCAGCGAGCAGGGCGCCAACAATGCCGACGACTACATTAAGAACAATGCCCTGCTGGCCGTCGGTGCGCATAATGATGCTGGCAATCCAGCCAAGCAAGCCACCTACGATTAGCCAAATAATGAAGTTGATCACGTTGCTTCTCCTCGTGCTTGGGGTTGGCTGCTGCCAGACCCGGATTGCTGGTTTCTGCGATAACTACTTGAACTTCGCTCTGTCGTAGCTTCGCATTCGTGGCGTGTGTCTTGCAATTTCTGCACTTTGCAGCAGTCACTTGTGTCGCATTGTCGGCACGGGATGGATGGCCGGCTCGATGCGTACGTTCAAAAGATAACTTGCGAAGCGGTCGCTTGCCATCGGTTGCCTGCTGATGGTCGTGTCAGACAAACGCTTACGTACACCTGACGAGCCGTCGCGCCAACCGTAACCGACGCCCGCGCGCCCATTCCATAGCCTTCGCTCGCGACGAGTGTTGCCCCGCTTGCCGCACACATACGCTGGCCATGACCGGCTGGTTTCGCACGTGCGCGGGGGCTATGCACACGTGTGTGGGCGATGTCAGGCGTTTCCGAAAGTAGCAGATTTCGCATCTTCAGCACATACTGCATTCTGGTTAGCGCGCACCATCCGTCGGGCAATCTTCCTACAGTCACCAGTGCAATTGACCGATTGCTTCTCTGCAATTTGTGCGTATGATTGTGCCTATGATTGTGCCTATGATTGTGCGTATGATGGAAGCAGCCTGCTGCACAAGGCGTAAGCGCTGTGCGTGCTGGAGACAAACTACATTTACAGGTGAGCAACCCGCATGATTGACAAACCGCCAGGCGATCGAACCCTGAAATTGCCTACGCCGCGGCAGGCCGTCGAGGCAACCCTCATAGTTGTCGCCATATTGCTGGGCCTCTGGATGCTCTGGCGCTTCCGCTTTGTGGCGCTAGCCATCATCGCTGCGGCCTTCCTCCACGTTGGCATGAAGCCCGCCGTGGCGGCGCTCCAACGTCGCGGCATGCGTCGCCCGGTCGGCGTCAGCATCGTATACGCGCTGCTTCTTTTTGCGGTGGTTGGCTTTCTGCTTGTACTTGCGCCAATGCTTTCGGCGCAGGTGGGCAAGTTCACGGCCGAACTGCCTGATTACTATCGGCTGGTGCGCAACGGCATGCTGATTTCGGACATTGACTTGCTCACGCGTATCGCGCGGCTACTGCCGCCCGGCGGCGACACGGCGGCTCTGCAGAGCGTATTGATGCAGACAATCTCGAGCGACGCGACGGGTGCCACATCGCCGTGGCCGTGGCTTGGCAGGATCGGCGAAGGATTCTTCTTTGCCGCGGCGGTGTTGGCAATGGCTTTCCACATGACCCTGGACCGCGAATTGCTCGTCTACCGATTTGCGCTGCAGTTGCCGGCCAGGCAGCGAGAAGGGGCACGAGAGCTTATCGCCGAACTCGAGGCCAAGATCGGCGGCTTCATCCGCGGACAGTTGATCCTCTGTGCGATCATTGGCGGGCTGTCGCTCATAGCCTACTTGCTCATCGGGTTGCCTTATGCCCTTGCGCTGGCGGCGGTGGCTTTCGTCTTCGAGGCCGTCCCAATGGTTGGTCCGGCGCTCACTGCGATTGTGGCCGGGATAGTTGCGGCCTCAGTCGGCCCTGACAAACTGGTGTGGACGCTGGCCGCCGGGCTTGTCATTCAGGCAGCCGAAAACAATATTGTTGTTCCGCGCGTCATGGACAAGGTTGTTGGTGTCAACCCCATCGTGACGCTGCTCTCCATTACAACTTTCACGCTGCTCTTCGGGATTTTCGGCGCGCTGCTTGCCATACCGCTGGCGGCCATGATCCAGGTATTCATTGACCGTTTTGTCTTCAAAGCCGACACAGCCGCAGAAGAGCAGAGTTTGGAGGCAGAAGCCAATGCGCCGGATCTTGCCGGTGGCCGCGCACGAATCGATGTCCTGCGCGCCGACGCATTGGAACTTGCCAACGACGTACGCAAGCAACTGCGCACATCCGACGTGCCCACGTCACCGCACGTGGCATCGCTGGTAGACATCATCGAGCAGACCGCGCTTGACATCTCGATTCTGCTCGGCTCGGTCGCTGGGCCTCCGGCTACCGGCGTCGCATCCCCAAGCGCGCCCGCTGCAACGCAGAGGGTGAAGGAATTGCCATGAGCTCACAAACAGGCGGCCCACAGCCGGCACCCCGTCCGGAGAACGAATTACAACCTGCCGCCGCACCGGTGCAATTCCCCATGAATCAATTCGCGCGCATTGCGTTTGCCGTGCTTGCAACGCTGGCCGGCGCTTTGCTGGCCTGGGAGTTTCGCAGCGTATTGCTGTTGTTCGCGGCCGCGATGGCGCTGGCGGCAGCCATCGGCCCCGCAGCACTCTGGTTGGCAGCACGCGGCATGCGCCGCGGCTTCGCCACCACGTCGCTTGTGTTGCTGGTGGTGGTGGGACTGCTGCTGGTGATTGGCGTGTCGGCCTACGTGCTGGCCGAGGAGTTGCCGCGCGCAGTTACGGAGACGCAAATGCGCTATGCGCAGGTGCGCAATACACTGGCCGAGCAGTCTGGCTGGCAGGGGATGTTGGGCAGCCAATTGCCCGCGCCCCAGGGATTGGAGGATCTGGTTGCGCGCACGCAGTTGGAGCCGCAGGAAGACGCGGCCAGCCAAAGCGGTGATCAGTCTGGACCGGCTGCCGTGAACGACGCGGCTGCATCCGGAACAGAGAATGCACAGGCAACGCCACCCGCCGACGGTCAGCCGGCCCGTGCGGTCCCAGCCGGCGACACCAGCGACGCGACAGCACCAGCAACGACTGCGACCTCAGCAGCCGACGCCGGTGAGCGACGCGTCTCGGGCATGCTGCGTCTCCTGGCGGGCACAACGTCAAGCGTGCTTGGCCTTTTCGGCCAGTTCATCGTGCTCGTTTTTCTCAGCCTCTATTGGTCGCTTGAACGCGAGTGGTTTGAGCGTTTGTGGCTCTCGCTGCTGCCCGCAAACAAGCGGCGTGCGGCGCGCAGGGCCTGGCACGCGCTTGACGAAGGTGTGGGCGCGCATGTGCGCAGCGAAGCAATGCAGACGGTTGTGGCATTTATCCTGCTCTATGGCGGCTTCAGTTTGATGGGTGCGGGGTATCCGCTACTGATGGCGTGGGCGGCCGCGCTGGCGTGGATGATTCCATTGCTGGGCTGGCTTGTCGCGGTGGTACCCATACTCGTCCTCGGCGTGCTCGCGGGCCCCTGGATTGCGGTCGCGGCAATCCTCTACATGACGCTGATCCTTGGGCTGCTGGAGTTTGTAATCGAGCCGCGCCTGGATATGCGCCGTCGCGCCGGCTCGATCATGGGGCTTGTTGTCGCGCTGGTGATGCTGCAGGCCTTCGGCATTGTGGGGCTGCTGGTCGCCGGGCCCGTGGCGGTAGCCATCCAACTGATCGCCGCGCAGTGGAGTCTTTCGCGAAACCAGAGTGTGTCCCTACCCGAGGATGTTTCGATAGCGCAGATTGAGGCGCACCTGACTGCGTTGCGCGCTGCAATGGGGAATATTGAAGAAGATATCCCGCTCCATACGCGCAGCCTGTACGAGCGGCTGCAAACCTTGATGATTGAAGCCGAGGAAGCGCTCTAGTCGACCCACGGATGGCCTGCGCGCATCATGGGCCGAGGAAAAGTTAAAGGAGTATTGACTAGTGCACGACCAGAACGGCAAGCGGGATGACAGAACTTCATCAAGCGCAGATGCACAGTCACCGCACCGTGCGCCTTCTCATCTTGCACCGCGCACCGTCTGGAAATTGCTCAAGCTCACCAAGTCGGAGTGGACAGCCGACAATGGCGCGAGCCTGGCGGCGGCGCTGGCCTACTATACGGTTTTCTCGCTGGCGCCCATTCTGGTGATTGCAGTGGCGGTGGCGGGGCTGGTCTTTGGACAGGAGGCGGCACGCGGTGAACTGACAGCGCAGATTAGCGGCTTTGTGGGCAAACAAGGCGCCGAACTGACACAAACCCTGCTTGCCAACGCCAGCAACCCCTCCACGGGAAGTCTGGCCGGCGTCGTGGGTCTGGTGACGCTGCTCTTTGGCGCCACCGGCGCGTTCGGCCAGATGCAGAACTCGCTCAATCACATCTGGAACGTACCTCAGGACAAGACGGGCGGGCGTTGGAAGACGGTTACCACGCGCTTGATCTCGTTCGTACTTGTGCTGGGGGTTGGACTGCTGCTTCTCATTATGTTGATTCTCAGCGCGCTGATTTCAGGCTTCACCAACCTCGTGGGTGTTACGGGTGCAAGTGCCCAATTGTGGGGAGAAGTGATCAACTTCGTGGCTTCCTTTGCCATCACAACAGTGCTCTTCGCACTCATCTTCAAGGTGCTGCCCGATGTCGACGTGGGGTGGCGCGACGTCTGGGTCGGTGCGCTCGTCACATCGATGTTCTTCACAATCGGCAAGCAGTTGATCGGAATCTATCTGGGGCGAGCAAGTGTGGCATCGGCCTATGGCGCGGCAGGCTCTGTGGTCATTGTCATGCTGTGGGTCTACTATTCGGCGCAGATTCTGTTTCTGGGCGCCGAGTTCACGCAAGTGTACACGCGCATGTTTGGTAGCCGCCGCCACGAAAGGGCCATGATCACAGCGGCGCCCGTTTCACGAACGGCTGCAGCGGAAGTTGTGGAGGAGTCCGCTCGCCAAACACGGTCTTCGCAAACTCGCTAGCAAACGTCAACGCGTAACTGAATCTCGCTACTTCTTCAGGAGGATCGTATGGGAGCAGTCACAATCGAACCCGGACAGGCGCAGCCGCCCGAGGATGGGACGCCAGCCGAGGCGATTCGCCCGGGCGCAACCGATATGGGAGATGGACGCGTCACCTTTGGCCTGTGGGCGCCGTGGAAAAAGGGCGTTCACCTCGTGGGCGACTTCAACAATTGGGACGTGCACGCACTCCCCATGCAGGTTCTGGACTCGGGCATGTGGGTGGCTGAGCTACACCTTGAGCCAGGTGAGTACGGCTATCAATTCGTGATTGACGCCGAGATGGACAACCCCGTCTATGTGTCCGACCCGTATGCACGCAGCCTGCGCTGGCAGGAGGGCAGCCCGCAGCCCCACGCCATCGTCAGCGTGGGCAAGGAACCATACATCTGGGGTGATGAAGGCTATCACGTCAGGCCCATGAACGAGTTGGTGATCTACGAACTGCACGTGGGCGACTTCAGCCCGGAAGGTGGCTACAAAGGCGTCACCGAGAAGCTCGACTACATTCGCGACCTCGGCGTGCGCGCAATCGAGCTAATGCCGATTCAGGAATTCCCCGGTGACGTAAGCTGGGGCTACAACCCCGCCCATTTCTTTGCGCCCGAAAGCGCCTATGGCAGCGCCGATGATCTAAAGGAACTGGTGGACCAGGCGCACCGGCGCGGCATTGGCGTCATTCTCGACATGGTCTTCAACCATACCGACTCGAGCAATCCTCTCACGCGCCTCTATTCCTACCAGGACAGTCCCTATTTTGGCGAGGACGGCAATCCGTGGGGCTTTCCCGACTTTGATCATTGGAATGACGCCACCAAACGGCTTGTCCACGATGTGCAGGATTACTGGCTGCTCGAATTTCACATTGACGGCTTTCGCTACGACCATGCCGAAGGGATTGGCTTCGATTCGATGAGCGGCATGCAATTCCTGGGATGGGCTGCACGCCAAACCAAGCCGCAGGTATGGCTGATTGCCGAGCAGTTGCATGACCCCGTTTCGGTCGTGGAGAAGACCGAGATCGACGCGTCGTGGCACGAGTCTTTCCATCGCTACTTCCGCGCGCAGTTGCGCGAGGGCGAGTTCCATGGCCATCATTACGGCGACATGGCGGGCGTGCTCAACCAGATGATCTTCGCACACAGCGGTTATCGCGACAACGCGCAGGCCATCAACTACATCGAGTCGCATGACCAGGAACGCATCGCATTCGAGGTGCGCACCAACCCGGTGCTCGATAATGACGAGGCTGTGCGTGCCAAATGCAAGCTGGGTGCGCTAGCGCTTTACACCGCGGCGGGCGTCCCCATGATCTACGCCGGCCAGGAGTTTGCCACGCATACGCCCAAGACCATCGACACTAACAAGCTCGACTGGAACCGACTGAATGATCCAGTGTGGGCAGACGTGCGGAATTTCTTCGCCGGCATGGCCGCGCTGCGCGCGAGCACTTCTGCACTCACACAGAACAACCTCGAAGCGCTGGTGGTGGACAATGAGCGCAAGCTGCTTGTCTTCAAGCGCTGGAACGACCAGGGAGGCCAGGTCGTTGTCGGGCTGAACTTTGCAGGGGCGCCACAGAGTGTCGAAGTGACATTCCCGCGCGCGGGCCGCTGGCACGAGTGGGTGTATGATTATGATACTGACTTTGGCGAAGTGACTCAGCAGACAGTGGACCTGCCCGCATCGGGCGGCAAGGCGTGGCTCGCCGCATAACTAACCAGGGCCGAAGCCCATTGGACGTTGAATGGCCCCGGCCACACAACAACCCGGAAAGGGATTGACTGATGGCAACAAAGATGAAGCAGAATGGCGCAAGCGAACTGGCCCACAAGCTGTTCAAGACGAGCATCGACATCGACGAGAAGACACGCGTGCAGATGATCGACATGTGCAACCAGCTCCTGGCCGACACATTCGACCTCTTCAGCATCACCAAACAGGCGCACTGGAATGTCAAGGGGCCTCAGTTCATGCAACTACATGAGCTCTACGACACGCTGGCCGAGGGGCTGGAAGATCACGTGGACACCATTGCCGAGCGCGTGACGGCGCTGGGTGGCATGGCCATGGGCACCGCGCGCATGGCTGCCGCTTCAAGCCGGCTGCCTGCTTTCACGGGTGAGCCGGTCAACGGCATCGACCAGGTGCGCGAGGTGGTCAAGTGCTACGCACAGCTTGCCGCCAGCACACGCGCCGCGATTGATACCGCCGATGAGGCCGGCGACATGGACACGGCAGACCTCTTCACGGGTGTGTCGCGAGACCTTGACAAGTGGCTCTGGTTCCTTGAGGCACACGTACAGGCATAGGCAGCCCGCAAGACAATGAAGGTTCAGCAAGTAGAGACGGCGCTCCAGATCGGGGCGCCGTCTTTGTTTGCGCATTGCGTATAATGGAACAGGTAGACTATTCGCCTTCACACTGGAGTACACCTCATGCCGACTGACTACATCCAGTTGCGCGCCTACTTTGACGCACGCCTGCCCGCCATGCTTGAAGCAATCCGCGCCGTGGTGGAGGAAGAGACCCCCAGCGGCGACAAGGCGCGCCTCGACGCCTTTGCCGCGCGCCTCGTCGAACGCTACACCCAAGCCGGTGCACAGGCCACGCGCATTCCCAATGCCGACGCCGGCGACCACGTGCAGGCTCAGCTTGCACCCGCTGCTGTGGCGCAGGGAAAGCCCGCCCTCGTACTCTGCCACTACGACACCGTGTGGCCGGTGGGTTCGCTGGCCAACCACCCCTTCCGCGTAGAAGGGGGCATGGCCTACGGGCCTGGCATCTTCGATATGCAGTCGAGCCTGGTGCTGGTGGACTTTGCATTGCGCGCCCTGCGCGACCTGGGACTGACGCCGCCGCGGCCGCTGCACATTCTCGTGACTTCCGATGAAGAGGTGGGCAGCATTACGTCGCGCAGCCACATTGAGGCCGCTGCGCGTGATGCCGCGTACGTACTCGTGCTCGAGTCGCCCCTGCCCGGCGGCGTGCTCAAGACGGCGCGCAAAGGTGTGGGCGAATTCTGGCTGGCGGTGACGGGGCGCGCCGCGCACGCGGGCGTGGAACCCGAGAAGGGCATCCACGCCATAGAAGAAGCGGCGCATCAGATTCTGGCCCTGCACGCCCTCAACAACCCGGTCGAGGGGACTACCGTCAGTGTAGGCGTCATTGATGGAGGCAGCGCGTCCAACGTCATTCCGGCCAGGGTGCGCATGGAGATTGACACGCGTGCCTGGACCCAGTCCGAAGCAGATCGCGTGGATCAGGCCATCCACGCGCTGCGGCCGGTGCTGGACGGCGCACAGCTCGCGGTGCACGGTGGCTGGAACCGGCCGCCCCTCGAGCGTTCAGCCACGCTGGCGCTCTATGAACGTGTGCGTGCGATTGGCGCAACGCTGGAGTTGGACTTGGGGGAGGGCAGCACCGGCGGCGGCAGTGACGGCAACTTTACCGGCGCGCTGGGTGTACCCACGCTCGACGGGCTGGGCGTGCCCGGCGCCGGCGCCCACGCCGACCACGAACACATCGAGGTGGGGCAGATTGCCGCACGCGCAGCGCTGCTGGTTGCCATGTGGCTGGAGCTTTAGCCGCCACAATTCATCGCAATATCATGCTTTCTGCATGAGGCGCAAAGTGGCGCGCTGCGCTTGTCGGCGGCGCAACGGTCACCCGTCTGGTGCAGCGCGTGCTCTGCGGGCTTGCCGCCGTCGGCGGCGGTTGCAGTGACTGCCGCGCGCGAAGGGCCTCCCTGCCCGCTTTGTGGTGCGCGCTGATTGTGGGCCCGGGAGTCACGCTGTAAACTGAAGGCACAGGGTAAAGCTGCTTTGCGCTGCAACGGTGGGTCATGCTCCGCCTGTAGGTTGTTTGCTGTTTGACTTGCGCTGTGCAACAATACGCCGGTTTGGCCAGCCCAAACAGCGGGAGAGTGGTCGATTCTTGTTCGTTTGTTCATTGCACCACCGCAGAACTGTGCATAATGCAGCGATTGGGTTACATGCTGCATAGTCACAGTGCGGGGAAGTTCGCGCAAAGCGTTGACATGCGTGATCAGCCCGAGCCTCTTGTCGGGCGCCGGCGAATGCGATTGTGAATGCGCGACGGCGCACCCCCCATATGTAGTCCCTCCCTTCTCCGTGGGCAACCAGCCACCACGGAGATGGTGTTTTGAGCCACATGCGCAAATTGTTCGCGCTGCAGATGATCGGCTGGTTCCAACCGGGCGACCACGCTTGCCCGCATCTCGGCGCTGAACATTTTGCTGCGCTGCCTGACCATACCCCGTCATTCAACGCGAATGCGCGGCAGCCGTCTACTTGCGGAACTCGATGACTGCCCGCAAGGGCAGCCAACCAGAAAGCAATGAGCGACAAGACCCTCAGCGAGAACGCACCAGTCGAAGTTGTCGAAATGGCAGCGCCGTCGACGCAAAGCGCGCCGCTTGACGGTGGTGCTGCGCCGCGCTCGCTGGGGCGGACGATCTTGCGTAATTCGATCTTCGTCTCCTCGGGTGGGGGCGTGGTGCGCTTGCTGAGCTTTGCCTTCACCATCGTTTGCGTACGTCTGCTGGGCGAATACGCCTACGGCCAGTATTTGACGGCATTGGCTTTCACTGGCCTGCTGAGCATCTTCTTTGAACTCGGCACCACCCAATACGTCGAACGTTCGCTCGCACAGGATCGCACACGCCTTCCCCAGTTGCTTTGGAAGCTGCTGGTCGTCAGGCTGCTGCTCTCCTTTGCCAGCGTGCTCATCCTTCCCGGTTTGGCAATTATGCTGGGCTATGATCGCGTCGTGGTCATTGCCATTCTGCTGCAAACGCTCACCTTCATCCTTGCCGCACTGCTTGCGCCACTAGTGGTGGTGATGGCCTCCCATGAGCGCTATGACCTGTGGACCGTGAACCAGATTGTTGGCCAGTTGGGCACAATTCTGGTGGGTGGCACGGTGCTCTGGCTGGGCGGCGGATTGCTCCATCTGGTGGCCGTCGGGCTCCTCGTCATGCCCGTCCAGATCGCCTACGCCGCCATTGCATTGCGGCGCAGTGGCGTTGGTCCTTTGCGCTGGGTAGCAGACGCAGCGGGCGTTCGCGTATTCTTGCGTGCCAGCTTCCCCTTCGCACTCACGGCGCTGGCGCTTACTGTCAGTTTCAACGTTGACACCGTGCTCCTCAGCCTGATGCAGCCCAGCAATGTAGTGGGCTGGTACGGTGCGGCGTACAGGCTGGTGCCCACAGTCGTTTCGCTGCTGGGTGGCTTTCTCGCTGTCATCACCCCCTCTCTGGCGCGCACCTACGTGAGCGACCGTGAGGCCGTTCGCAACTGGACTCGGGTCAGCACCAAGTGGCTCTCCATGTTTGGGCTGGCGTCGGCCGCGGGTATTTCACTGCTGGCCGGGCCGATCGTACTCCTGCTCTACGGCGCGGCCTTTGCGCCTTCGGCGGTGGTGCTGGCTATCATTGCGTGGGATATTCCGCTCCGCCTCTTCAATGCCTTTGCGGGCAACGTCACCGCAGCCGTAGGGCTTGAGCAGCGCGCGTGGCGCATCTTCATGACGGGAACGATCGTGGGCGTTCTGCTCTACGTTCCAGCCATCTGGTTCTTTGGCGTGGTGGGGGCCGCGGTCGTCACAGTGGTCAGCGACGCCATCAATGCTACGCTCTTCTTTATTCTGCTTAGCAAGGAATTGCAGGCAGGGCGTGTTGATGTGCTGCTGCGCACCGTGGCGGCGGTTGCTGTCATGGGTGTTGTCGTGTGGGCTGTCGCCGATGCCGTGCCGCTGGTTGTTGCCGTGCTGATTGGCGCCTCCACCTTTGGTCTGTCGGCTATGGCGCTGGGGTTGGTGAACCGCGAGACGTTCGTGCGCGTTGCGGGCTTCCTGCAGCCTGGGAGGCAGACACCATGAGCGGTCTCTTCGGCTATTTTGGCCCACCCGCCCAAGTGGACGGGATGACGGGCGCGGTGGCAGTAGCGCATGCTATGGCTGCGGCCATGTGCCACACGCCGCGCCAGCGGGCCGAGGTTGCGCCTGCCGGACACAGTGGCGCGCTGGGTCGCATTTCCATCGGCCTCTTCAACCGCGGCCCACAACCCCTGTGCGCCGACGATGGCTCTGTTGCGCTCTGGTTTTGCGGCGAACTCTACCATCAGGAGGAGCGACGCGGCGCGCTTGCACACGCAGGGCTGCTTGCGCCGCACGCCGACGATGCCGCGCTGGCGCTTGCGCTCTTCCAGCGTGAGGGCGCGGCGGCTCTGACCCAACTCGAGGGAGCCTTCGTGGTCGCCGTTTGGGAAAGTGGCGCGGAGCGGCTGACTCTAGTCACGGACCGTTATGGGCTCTATCCGCACTATTATGCTCAGACGGGCGCGGTCTTTGCCTTTGCGCCCGAAATGAAGGGCGTGCTGGCGGCGCCGGACATCCCGCGCCGGGTGGACCTGACAGCCATCGCTGAGTACACCCGCTTCCAGCAACTGCTGGGCGAGCGCACCTGGCTGGAGGATGTTCACCTGCTCCCGCCTGCCGCCATTCTCCGCTATGAGCACCAAAGTGGGCGCCTGGAATTGGGCCGCTACTGGGACTGGGACGCAATCAAGCCGAGGCCGGCCATGCGCTTCGCCGAAGCGGCGGAAGAGACCGGCCGCCTGTTTCAGCGCGCAATCGACGCCATGACCAAACCCCCGCTTCGTATCGGCGTCTATCTGAGCGGCGGACTGGATGGGCGCACGATCCTGGGCTTCATCCCGCCGGAGATACCCGTCACCGCCATCACCTATGGCCAGCCAGGCTGCGGTGATGTCGTCTACGGCATCGAATCGGCACGCCGCGCCGGGCGCCCCCACCGCTGGTTCGCCTTTGACAACGGCCATTGGGTGCGCGAGCAGAGCGATCTGCACCTGGCCCTCACGGAGGGGATGCACGGGTGGATGCACGCCCACGGCATGAGCACGCTCGACGAGGCAAGCAGCCTGGTTGATGTGAATCTGAGCGGCTGGGACGGCGGCACGACGCTTGGGGGTCGCCTTGACGAGTACGATGCAGACATCGCGCTGCGCCACCCCCCGAACGAGGAGGCGCGCGTTGAACGCCTCTACACCAGTTTCTGCCACAACTTCACGTGGCCGGGACTGACGGATGCGGAGGCGGACGCACTCTTCGCGCCACCCGGGCATTGTGACCTGCATCACCGCGCGCGGGCGTCCTTCGCTACAGCCGTGGCGCAAACGGCGCATTACCCTGAGCCGTGGCGCACAGACTTCTTTTATCTGGCCCAGCACGTACGCCGCTCCACGCAATCCATGATCGTCTTTCAGCGTGCTGCCTTGGAGGTGCGCTGTCCCTTCTTTGACTACGCATTGGTCGATTTCCTGTATGGATTGCCTGAATCCATTCTGGCCGGCCCAATGTTGCACCGTGCCGTGCTTACGCGGCGCGCGCCGGCGCTGGCGCGTGTACCCAGCGAGAAAGACGAACTGCTGCCACACAGCAGCCGCCTTGTGCGCGGCAGCCATGCTGCCTTGCAGCGTGCGCGCAGAGGTGTGCGTCGCATCGCAGGTCGCCTGGGCGGGTCACCCGCCACGCCGCGTACGCGCCTCTACGCCGACTACGAGAACTACCTGCGCACGGACCTGCGCGCATGGGCCGAAGAGATCCTCTTTGCCGAGCGCACCCATGCGCGCGGCTACTTCGCCCCCGATTTCGTGCGCAATCTGTGGGATCGCCACCAGCGCGGCACGGAACTCTGGACGATTGGCAAGGTCGCTCCGCTAATCACGATTGAACTGGTCCTGCGCACGCTGCTGGATCAGCCCAATTCCGCCGGAACAAGTCCGCGCGCCATCGTCACTCGGCCCACTCAGCAGAGTGCTTCATGCGAATTCTGATTGTTGCCCATGGATATCCTCCCGCATTTACCGGCGGCGCCGAGTTGCGCGCCGAACGGACCGCGCGCGGTCTGGTTGCAGCAGGCCATGACGTCGCCGTACTGAGTGCCGAGTCATTCCCCGGCGCCGAGAGCGGCCCCGCTAACCACGAACACATGCAGGATGATGTTCTCGTACATCACATGCAATTGCGCTATGACAACGACGGCAATCTCCACCACCAGGAGTATCACCACCCCGACATCGCTTTCGAACTGGCTGGATTGATCAAGCGCTGGGCGCCCGATGTCATCCACCTCTTCAGCGGCTATCTCACGGGGCTGGCCGTGATTCATACGGCCAAGGCGCTGGCGGTGCCGGTGCTTGTCTCCTTGACTGATTACTGGTGGCTCTGTCACCGCATCATCATGGTGCGCACGGATGGCCAGCGCTGCGATGGGCCTTCGCCCAGCGGCTGTGCGCGCTGTCAGTGGGAGATTTACCGACGTTTCCGCATTCCAGCCCAGGTGGCGCGTCCTTTGCTGGACCTTTTCTGGAACATGGCCGAAAAGAACGCGCCCCTTGCCGGCAAGCTGGGTATGGACAAGCAGGCCGAGCGGCGGCGTGCGTTGACCGAAGCGCTCTCCATGGCGGACGCTCTCATTGCACCCTCCAATGTGCTGGCGAAGCTCTACATCGATCATGGCATTCGGCCTGACCACGTGCATGTGATGCGCCAGGGTGTTGATCTCTACGCCTGCCCGCTGCGCGAGCCTGCACTGGCCGTGCGCTTTGGCTATTTTGGCCAAATCAAGCGCCACAAGGGCGTTCACACCCTCATCGAGGCATGGGGGCAACTGGAAGGCGAGCACCCGCGCAGCCTCACCCTGCGCGGTTCCTCGCGCGGCGAAGAGGACTACGCCGAAGAGGTCCGCACCCTCTCGGCCACCATGGAGGATGTGGAGTGGGCGCCCATGCTGCCGCATACCGAAATTTGGCAAGCGTTAGCACGCATCGATGTGCTGGTTGTGCCCTCACGCTGGCTCGAGAACAGCCCCAACATCATTCTCGAGGCGCAGGCGATGGGCGTTGTGGTGATCGGGACAGATCTGGGCGGTATTGCCGAGCTTGTGCAGCACGGTCACAACGGGCTGCTCTTTGCGCCGGATGATGCCACATCCCTTGCTGTCCAGATGCAGCGCATGATCGACGCACCGGGGTTGATAGCCGCACTGCGCGGCAATGCACTCCCTTTTGGCAGCTTTCTTGCCGAAATCGAGCAAATCGAACGACTCTACCGCAAGTGCGTGCAGCGCACCGGGGCAGCGCCGTATGCAACCGACGAAGTGGGGCTTGGCGCGGCAAGCGACGGCCGGGAAGTCGGCGCGCTCATTGAGCTGACTGACATGCGCAGCGTGCAAGCGCATCCGGGCCAGGTAGGCTGCGCCGGAGAGACGCAGTAATGGACGGTGTGCGCGATGTTCCTCAGGGTGCATGGATTATGCGACCGGTCATGCGTCCGCATGCGCGCGTGCGTCTCATTTGCATGCCCTATGCCGGCGGCGGCGCGGCCGCGTGGCACCCCTGGCTGGCGCTGCTGCCTGATTGGGTGGAGCTTGGCATGGTCCTGCTCCCTGGGCGCGAAGGGCGCCTGCGTGAGCCACCCTGCAAACGCATGGCCTGTGCAATTGACGCGCTCGCGCCTGCCATGCTCGACCTGACGGATCGCCCCTACGCCCTCTTTGGACACAGTATGGGTGCGCTGATGGCCTTTGCGCTGGCATGTGCACTGCACGCGACCGGTGCGCCGCCGCCGGCCTGGCTCTTCGTCTCCGGCCGCCGCGCACCCCAGTTGGCTGAGCCTGAAGCGCTCATTCACACTCTGGAAGATGGGCCCTTCGTGGGCGCGCTCATCCGCCGCTACAACGCCATCCCACGCGCGCTGCTGGAGGATGTGGAGTTGCTGCGCCTCTTTCTGCCTGCGCTGCGCGCCGATCTGGAACTGCTCGAGACGTACACATACGCTCCTGCACCGTTGCTCAACTCCCCGATTATGGCGCTGGGAGGCGTGGATGACAGCCGCGCTACGCTGCCGGAGTTGGCGGCCTGGCAGAGCCAGACGGCCTGCGCCTTCCGCATGAAGCAGTTTGCGGGCGGGCACTTCTACATCAACGACGCGCGGACCGCGTTGGTGCAGACGCTGATCGCGACACTGGCCGATGCGCTTCCGGCCAATGCAGGCGTGCTGCGGGAAAGGAGCGATGCATGAGCGACCAACTTGTGCCCAATTCCGTGCAGACAGAGGCCCTCGTTGCCGCGCACCGCGAGCCGGCGCATCGCGAGCCGGCAGCGCGCGAGCCGATTGCCATTGTGGGCATCGGCTGCCGGTTTCCGGGCGGCGCAGATAGTCCGGCACGCCTCTGGGCGCTGCTGGCCGAGGGCTTCGACGCGATTGGCCCCATTCCCGCTGAGCGTTTTGACGCCGAGGCGCTCTACGCCGAACGCCCTGCCACGCCCGGCCACATCATGTCGCGCTGGGGTGGCTTCCTGGGCGCAATCGACCAACTGGACGCCGACTTTTTCGGCCTTTCGCCGCGCGAGGCAGAGCGACTCGATCCCCAGCAGCGGCTGCTGCTTGAAGTCGCATGGGAAGCGCTGGAAGATGCGGGCATACCACCCAGCCGGCTTGCAGGCACGCAGGCGGGCGTCTTCGTGGGGCTTTGGCTCAACGACTTCGAGGCGCGCCTCTTTGCCGATCCCGATAATGTGGACCTCTACATGACGACAGGCAGCGGGCGCTACAGCGCGTCCGGCCGCCTCTCCTATTTTCTTGACCTGATGGGACCCAGCCTCACCGTTGACACAGCCTGCTCGTCATCGCTGGCGGCTGTGCACCTGGCGTGCCAAAGCCTGCGCAGCGGCGAATGCACCATGGCGCTGGCTGGGGGCGCCAACGTAATCCTCCAGCCCCACATCACCATTGCCTATTCGCAGGCGCGCATGATGGCGCCCGATGGCCGCTGCAAGTTCGGCGATGCTGCCGCCGACGGCTACGTGCGCAGCGAGGGCGCGGCGCTGGTGGCGCTCAAACGTCTCTCCACGGCGCTGGCGGATGGCGACACCATCTATGCACTGATTCGCGGCAGCGCCGTGACCAATGACGGGCGCAGCAGCGGCTTCCTCGCAACGCCCGGGCAGGCAGGGCAGGTGGAGATGCTGCGCCGCGCCTATGCCAATGCCGGCGTGGAGCCATCCACAGTTCATTATGTTGAGGCGCACGGCACCGGCACCAGTGCCGGTGATCCTGTGGAACTGGCAGCGCTCGGTGCAGTGCTGGGCGTCGGGCGCCCAGCTGACCAGCCTTGCCTTGTCGGTTCCATCAAGACGAATGTTGGCCACACCGAGGGCGCAGCAGGGGTGGCAGGGCTCATCAAGACGGCGCTGGCGCTGCACCACGGGCAAGTCCCGGCGAGCCTGCACCAGCAGACACCCAACCCCGCCGTGCCCTGGGAGGACTGGCGGCTGCGCATTTGCACCCGACTGCAGCCCTTCCCGGATGGACTGACACCGGCGCGGGCAGGCGTGAGTGCTTTTGGCATTGCCGGCACCAATGCGCACGTCGTGCTTGAGGCGCATACGCCGCCCGGAGCTCGCAAACCCGAGCACGACGCTGGCGGCCATCTGCTGCTGCTCTCGGCGCGCGCCCCTGCGGCGCTGGCTGCGCTGGCCACACACTACCGCGCGCTGCTCGCACAGGAGCAGGCGAACCTGGGCAACATTTGTTGGAGCGCAGCTACGCGCCGCGAGCACCTGCCGCTGCGACTGACCGTGGCGGCCCGCAGCCCGGCCGAGGCGGTGGAGGCGCTCGATGCGTACGTCGCCGGCAGCTCACACGGCTTGCTATCCACTGGCGAAGCCACCGCGCCGCCACGCGTCGCTTTTGTCTTCCCCGGCCAGGGCGGGCAGTGGCACAGCATGGCACAGGACCTGCTGCTGCAGGAGCCCATCTTCAGGGCGGCGCTTTTGCGCTGCGATGTGGCCATTCACGCTGCCGCAAGCTGGTCGCCCCTGGCCCTGCTGGAATCCGAGGATGCAAGCTGGCTCGAGTGCATTGACAAACTGCAGCCCGTGCTCTTTGCCGTGCAGGTGGCGCTGGCGGCGCTGTGGCAGGCATGGGCGGGGCCGCCCGCTGCCGTTGTGGGCCACAGCCTGGGCGAGGTGGCCGCAGCGCACGTGGCGGGCATCCTCACACTTGACGATGCGGCGCGTGTGATTTGTGAACGCAGTCGGCTGCTGCGCCGCGTGGCGGGCCAGGGGGCCATGGCGGTCGTCGGCCTCTCGTCGGCCGAAGCGGAAGCTGCTATTGCTGATTACGCCGATAGTGTCTCGGTGGCAGTCATCAACAGCGAGCAGTCCACGGTTATTTCGGGCGAACCCGGCGCAATCGACGCTCTGTTGGCGTCGCTGGAGGCGCGCAACGTCTTCTGCCGGCGCGTACACGTGGATGTCGCCTCGCACAGTCCACAAATGGAGCCGCTGGCTGCCGAACTGCGGGATGCGCTTGTGGGTCTCCAGCCGGTTGACGGGACGATCCCCTTCCACTCCACTGTGACAGTAAACGTTGAAGAGGGTCTCGCACTGGGGGCCGCCTATTGGGCGCGCAATCTGCGCCAGCCAGTCCGTTTTGGTGATAGCGTGCAGCGGCTCATTGACGCCGGCTGCACCGTCTTCGTGGAGATGGGCCCGCACCCGGTGCTGGTACAGGCCATTGAAGAGGGCATGCGCGAGCGCGGGCTGGAGGGCGCGGCCTTGGCCGTGCTGCGGCGCGATGCCGATGGCCCACTTGCGCTGCGCGCGGCATTGGGCGCACTCTGTGCGCGCGGCGGCGTGCTGCACTGGGAGCAGTTGGAAACGGGCGCGCCGACGGCGCTGCCTACCTATCCATGGCAGCGCGAGCGCCACTGGCTCGAAGTATCAGCCGCGACCGGGCAGCACGGACGGCCCGACCACTGGCTGCTTGGCTGGCCCATTGCGCTGGCCAACGGCGCCCACGTATGGGAGAACCGCCTCACGGCGGCCGCACAGCCCCTGCTCTATGCCCACCGCCTGGGCGATGCGCCCAGCGTGCCCGCCGCGGCTGCCCTGGAGTGTGCGCTGGCAGCTGCCACGCGCGCAGCCGGCACGGCGGCGGCGGTTGATATCCGCATCACGCGTCTGCTTGCGCTCGCCGATGATGGGCCAACGCGCGTGCAAGTCTCTGCGCATGCCGATGGCGCCGGCGCGACCAGCGTGGAGTGTTTCAGCCACGTGAACGAGGCGTGGCAGCCGGTGTGGCAGGCCACAGTCTGCGCTGCCGACCACCCATCGCCTCCACCGCCAGGAGTGGGTAGCGGTGTCTTCGAGGCGTTGCGCCGCGAGGGAGAGCCTATCAGCGGGAACGCGTTCTACGCGCACCTGGAGAGTTCCGGCGTGCGCATTGGCGCGCCGCTGCGGCGCGTGGAATGGCTGTGGCGCCGCAACGATGAGATTCTGGCGGAAATCGCCGGCCCTGCCGATGCGCAGGATGCATCGCTCCTCTTTGAACCCTGCTTTGAGCTAGCAGCTTTCGCAGCGTCCGGCAGCGACACGGCGCCTGAACTGTGGATGCCCGTCACCGTGCGTGGCGCCACGCACTTCGCGCCGCCGCAGCAGCGCTTGTGGTGCCATGTCCACATCACAGAGCACGCTCGTGGGGCCACAGCCACGGCGCGCGTGCACCTCTATGACAGCGACGGCGCCCCGATTGCCTCGATCGCTGCCATCGAAATGCAGCGGCTCGATGCCGCGCAAAACCTGAGCCATGCGCTGCACACTCTTGCCTGGCTGCCCGCGCCCCTTGCGCCCGACGTGCCCACTCTGCCGATCGCCTCGGCCCCGTGGCTGATACTCTCAGACACGGGTGGCGTGGGCGCGGCGCTGGCAGCCGGCTTCGCAGCCGGCGGCCTGCCCGCCGTTATTGCTGCCAAAGGCGCAGATGTGCCTACCCTGCTGGCTGAAGCCTTCGGGAGCACCAGCCCCGCTGGCGTCGTCTACCTGTGGGGGCTGAATGCGCCCCAGGCTGACGCACTCACGGCGCAGTCGCTGCAGCAGGCCCACGCAGAAAGCATGGGTGGCCTGATTGGCCTGGTGCAGGCGTTGCAGGCCGCCGGCATGGTGACCGCCGTCACCATCGTCACACAGGGTGTACAGCGTGTCACCGACGCCGACCGCAGCCACGCGCTGACGCAGGCCCCGCTGTGGGGGCTCGGCCGCGCGCTGGCGGAGGAGTTGCCCGATCTCCTGACCCGGCTTGTCGACCTTGATCCGGCGCATGCGCCTCCGCACGCCGCGGCGCTGCTGGCGCGCGAACTCTCCACGGGGGACAGGGAGAATCAGGTGGCGCTGCGCGGCGCTGAGCGCTTCGTAGCCCGCATGGCGCCAGCGCCAGCACAGGCTGTGACCCCACCCTTGCACCTGCGCGCCGACAGCGCCTATCTACTCACGGGTGGCTTTGGCGGCCTGGGCGCGCCGGTTGCGCACCGCCTTGTGACACGGGGTGCGCGCCGTCTAATCCTTATGGGGCGTACAGAGTTACCCGCGCGTGACCAGTGGGCAGCGCTTGATCCGGAGAGCCCCACAGGGAGGCGCGTTGCGCTCGTGCGTGCGCTGGAGCAGGCAGGCGCAAGTGTGCATGTTGCCTCGCTTGATGTGGGCGATGAAACCGCGCTGGGCGCATGGCTGGAGAATTACCGCGCTGAACGCTGGCCACCAATCCGCGGCGTCGTCCACATGGCGGCCTTGTTCGATGGCCACCTGGTCAACGAGCTTGAACCGGAGACATTGAGTACGCTGTTGCGCCCCAAAGTCACGGGCGCATGGCATCTTAGCAAGTTGCTGAGCGAGCTTGATTTCTTTGTGCTCTATTCTTCAATTGCAGCGCTGCTGCCGCAGCCCGGCCAGGGCGCGTATGCCGCCGCCAACGTCTTTCTGGATGCGCTGGCCCACAATATGGCTGCCTCTGGTCGCCATGCACTCAGTATCAACTGGGGCGTCTGGGTCGTCGACGAAACATCCTCTTCAGAGGAATACAGGCAGCGCACAGCCATGGCGGATCGCCTCTTGAGGTCGAGGGGCTATTACGCCTTGCGCACACAGGATGGGCTGGACGCGCTCGAAATGTTGATGCAGGGTTCACTCACACAGGCCACCTTTACACCCATTGACGCCCGGTTGTTGACGGCAGCGCAGTTCGCGCAGCCGCTGCCGATCCTGGTTGAGTTGGCCGCGCAGCTAACGCTTGATCACGCAGGCGCAAGCGAAGCAGCCGCACACGCCATCTCCGTGCGCACCCAGATTGAGAGCGCCGAGCCGCATGCACGCCTGGCGCTGCTGGAGTCGCACGTGCGGCAGGCCGCGGCGCGCGTACTCAAGCTGCAGGCAGAGCGGCTCAACCCAGCGAAGCCCTTTGGCGCTATGGGGCTGGACTCGCTGATGGGTGTGGAACTGCGCAATCGCCTCGAACTCGATTTGGGGATGAGGCTGCCCTCGACGCTGGCGTGGAACTACCCAACCGTCAACGCGCTGAGTCAGTTTCTCCTGGGCAGGCTCTTCGCGGCTGCTGCTGACAAAGAGGACGCAGCCGTAGGCGAAGTCCTTGCCGCTGCAAACGACGGTGAACAGTTCGCGTCGCTGCTCCGCGACGTCCAGGAAATCAGTGACGACGACGCCCTGCGCGCGCTGCTGGAAGGAGCAAAGCCTTGATCAGCCAGAACATTGCCGGCATCTCTGCGATCAAGCTCGCCCTGCTTGCACAACAGGCGCGCAAACAAGTTGATGGCCAGATGAATGGCATGGACATCCTCTCCGCCGAGCCGATTGCCATCATCGGCGCAGGCTGCCGCTTCCCCGGCGGCGCCGATTCGCCCGAAGCCTTTTGGGAGCTGCTGGCCAATGGTGTCGACGCGATTCGCACCGTCCCGCCCGATCGTTGGGATGCCGACGCGCTCTATGACCCCGACCCTTTTGCGCCGGGCAAAATCAACACGCGCTGGGGCGGCTTTGTTGAGAATATCGATGCCTTCGACGCTCCCTTCTTCGAGATTGCGCCGCGCGAAGCCATCCACATGGACCCGCAGCAACGTCTCGTGCTCGAGGTCGCCTGGGAAGCACTGGAGCGCGCCGGTATTGTGCGCGCGCAACTCGCCGGCAGCCTGACGGGTGTCTTCATGGCCGCTACGCTCTTTGACTACACGCTCAGCCAATATCAGCAGCGTGATGAGATCGGCGCGCACACGATCACCGGCAACATCAACTGCATTATTCCCAACCGTCTCTCCTATCTGCTGGACCTGCAGGGGCCGAGCGTGGCCGTTGACACGGCCTGCTCGTCATCGCTCGTTGCTCTGCACCTCGCCTGCCAGAGCCTGCGCAATCGCGACAGCAACCTGGCGCTCGCCGGTGGCGTCAACGCAATTCTCTCGCCCGAACAGACCATCTCCCTCTCCAAATGGGGGCTTATGGCCCCCGACGGCCGCTGCAAGACCTTTGACGCGCGCGCCAATGGCTTTGTGCGCAGCGAAGGTTGCGGCGTCGTGGTGCTCAAGCGCCTCGCCGACGCGCTTGTCGACGGCGACCCTATCTGGGCGGTTATCCGCGGTTCCGCCGTCAACCAGGACGGGCGCTCCACCGCCATGACCGCACCCAACGGTCTCGCGCAGCAGGAAGTGGTGCGGCGCGCCCTGGCCAATGCACACGTCTCGCCTGCGCAAGTCAGCTACATTGAGGCGCACGGCACGGGCACCGCCCTGGGGGACCCGATTGAGGTCGAGGCGCTGGCTGCGGTGCTCGGCGCGCCAGGTCCCGCTTCGCCCCCCATTGCGCTCGCGTCCGTCAAGACCAACCTCGGCCACCTCGAGGCAGCGGCGGGCATGGCCGGTCTGATTAAGGTCATCCTGAGCCTGCAGCATGAGGCCATTCCGGCGCACCTCCACTTCCAAAGTCTCAACCCGCACATTGCGCTCGACGAGACGCGCTTCTATATTCCCACCGAGATGCGACCCTGGCCAAGGGGTGCCGCGCCACGCTGCGCAGGCGTCAGTTCCTTCGGTTTTGGCGGCACCAACGCGCATGTCATTCTCGAGGAAGCGCCGCGCTTGCCAGTCGCAGCGGCGCCTCCGGTGGCCGAAGATGCACAACTGCTGCTGCCACTCTCGGCGCAATCGGAAGTTGCGCTGCGCGCGCTCGCGCAAGCGTATGCAGCGCGGCTGCGCGCAACGGATGACGACCGCCTGCTCGACATTTGCACCTCCGCGGCGTTGCGGCGCACACACCATGACCAGCGCCTGGTCGTGGCGGGGTGCAGCCGCGCCGCGATGACTGAGAGGCTGGACGCATTTGTGCGGGACGAGACAGCGCCGGGCGTGACGCTAGGCGTGCGAGACGCGGCCACGCGCCGCCAGGTTGCCTTCGTTTGCTCGGGACAGGGGCCGCAGTGGTGGGCCATGGGGCGCGAACTGCTGGCGACCGAACCTCTCTTCCGCACGCAGATTGAGCAGTGCGACGCACTCCTTGCCGAAGCGGGTGCAGAGTGGTCTCTGCTTGAGGAATTGGCGCGCGACGAAGACGCCACGCGGCTTGACCAGACCGAGTTCGCGCAGCCGGCGCTCTTTGCGCTGCAGGTGGGACTGGCGGCGCTCTGGCGTTCCCTGGGGGTGACGCCGCAAGCCGTGGTGGGCCACAGTGTGGGCGAAATTGCCGCCGCGCACATTGCCGGCATACTCACGCTTGCCGATGCAACGCGCATTGTGCTGGAACGCGGCCGCCTCATGCAGGCCGCCACAGGCCATGGCAAAATGGCCTCGATCGCGTTGCCTGCCGCTGACGTGGAGCAGGCGCTGCGCGGCCCCCATGGCCCCACAATCGCTGCCATCAACGGGCCCGCCACGACGGTCATCTCCGGCGCGCCGGCGGCGGTTGACGCTGCGCTCGACAGTTGGCGCGCGGCGGGCGTCGATGTGCGCCCTCTACCCGTCAACTACGCCTTTCACAGCCAACAGATGGAGCCGCAGCGCCATGCGCTCGCGGCGGCGCTCGCCGGCCTTGCGCCGCACGCTGCTGCGACCCACTTCTATTCGACTGTGACGGGCAGGCAGACGGCGGGCAGCGAACTGGATGCGACGTACTGGGGGCGCAACGTGCGCGAGCCGGTGCGTTTCGCCGCCGCGCTGGAAGCCATGGCAGCCGCAGGTGTCAACACCTTCATCGAATTGTCGCCCCATCCTGTGCTGGCTGCCGCCATGCACGAGACGCTGGAAGCCGGCGGCCATGCAGCCGTCGTCACCGCGTCGCTGCGGCGAGGGCGCGACGAGCGCGAAATGATCCTCACGGCTGCGGCGCAGTTGCACGCCTGCGGTGTGCCGCTTGACTGGACGAGACTGCTGCCCCCCGGCGGCCGACCCGTGAGGCTGCCCACCTACCCCTGGCAACGGAAGCGCTACTGGTTCACACCGGCTGCCCGTACTGCAAGCGCCGCCAGTCCGGTATCCGTGCTGCGGCGCGTCCGCGCGCCCGGTCTGGAAGGTGTAGTCTACGAGATGGAGTTCAGCGCCACCAGCCCTGTGTTTGCGGCCGACCATCAGGTAGAGGGCGCGCCCCTGTTGTCCGCCACCGCCTTCCTGGCCTTGGCCGCAGCCGCATTTACGGCATACAGCGGCGCGCACGGCGCTACGCTCACCGATGTGGAGATTGTGGCTGCGCTGTCCCTGAACGAGTCGCTGCGCCCGGTTCAGGTACATCTAGCGCCGGACGCCAATGGCGCGCGCTTTCAGATTCTGAGTCTGGGCGATGGCGACGCCTGGATCGTGCACGCCAATGGGCGCGCCACCGAGCGTGACGCTTCGGCAGCGGCCGCCACGTCCGCGCCTGCGCTCGATACGGCGCTTGTCAGGGCGCGCTGTACAACGCACATGACGGCTGATGCGCATTATGCCGCGGCGCACGCGCGCGGTCTGCACTTTGGCCCCGCCTATCGCGGCGTGGAAGCAATTTACCTGGGCGACGATGAGGCGCTGTCGTCCCTCGCACTTGCCGAGCCGCCGGACGACGCGACCGGCCCCTGGTCGATTCATCCCGCCCTGCTGGATGCGGCGCTGCAACCCCTCAACAGCCTGCTGACAGGCGATGACCGCGACCTGTACCTGCCGGTTGCGCTCGAGGCGTTGCGCCTGTTCGGAACGCCCATTGCGCACGGCGCACACATGTGGAGCCACCTGCGCCGGCGCAGCGCTGCAGCGGACGGCAGCAGTCTGGTTGCCGATGTGGCGCTGTATACCCACGATGGCACGCTCGCTGCCGAGTTTGCAGGGTTGCGGCTGCAGCGCGCAGGCAGCGGCGCACGCGCCCGCCTTGCCGGCAAGGACGATGGCGCGCTCCTCTACGCACTGGCCTGGGACGAGGCCACGTCCGCCGTCTCCGGCACGTCCCTGCATGGTGGATGGCTGATTGTGGCGGACGACAGCGGCGTGGGCGCGGCTCTGGCCCGCCAGATTGAGCAGGCCGGCGGCCATGCCGAACGCATCGACGCAGAAGTAGCCCACGGTGCGCTTCGTCGCGCGCTGGATGGCGACCTGCGTGGCGTCATCCATCTGTGCGCGCTCGACGCACCTCCGCTCGACAGCAGCCACGATCCGCAGGCGGCGCAGGCGCTCGTTCTGGGCAGTGCGCTACGCCTTGTGCAGGCGCTGGCCTTCGCGGAGAGCAGCGCCCGCCTCTGGCTGGTGACGCGCGGCGCACAGCCTCTCGACAACGTGATTGCGGCAACGCAAGCCCCGCTGCTGGGGCTGGGCGCGACCATTGCGCGCGAACATCCCGAACTGCACTGCACGCGTGTAGATCTGGACCCAGACCAGGACGCTGAAGCCGCCGCCGGCGCACTGCTCACGCTGCTTGCCGAGGAGAAGCACGAAAGCCAGGTGGCGCTGCGCGGCGGCAAGCGTTTTGTGGCGCGCCTGCGCGCCATCGAGACCACGTCGGCGCAACCTGATACGGTGGCGGCCCCGCGCCGTCTCGATATCGGCACGCGCGGCGTGCTGGACAATCTGACCCTCGTGCCGCAGGTACGGCGGGCACCCGGACCCGGCGAAGTAGAGATCCGCGTGCACGCCGCCGGACTCAACTTCCGCGACGTGCTCAACGTGCTCGATCTCTATCCCGGCGCCACGTGGGAGTTGGGTGACGAGTGCAGTGGCGAGGTGGTGCGCGTCGGCCCCGGCGTGGAGGGGCTGCGCGTCGGTGACACCGTTATGGGCATGGCGCATGCAGCCATGGCGGACTTTGTCACCACGCCCGCCGCACTGGTGACCCATAGACCCAGCGGGCTCTCCACAACGGAAGCCGCGACAATACCCATTGCCTTTCTGACGGCGTATTACGCACTGCTTGAGGTTGGCCGGCTGCAGAGAGGGGAGCGCGTGCTCATCCATGCGGGCGCGGGGGGCGTGGGCATGGCAGCTGTGCAACTTGCGCAACGCGCGGGGGCGGAGATCTTTGCCACGGCGGGCAATCCCGACAAGCGAGCACTCCTCAAACAGATGGGCGTGGCCCATGTCTTTGATTCGCGTTCGCTCGACTTTGCAGCAGGCGTCATGGCCGCAAGTGGCGGGCAGGGCGTGGACATTGTGCTCAATTCGTTAACCGGCGACTTCATCGCCCGCAGCGCGGATTTGCTTGCGCCCAACGGTCGCTTCATCGAGATAGGCAAGCGCGACATCTGGTCGCCCGCGCAGATGGCCGCCTGCCGCCCCGACGTGGAGTATGCCATTCTCTTCCTGGGTGATGTTGCCCGCAATGACTCGCCCGCCTTTCAGGCCATGCTGCGCGCCCTCGCGGCGGGGCTGGAGGATCACACGCTGGCGCCGCTGCCCATGACTCTATTCCCCATGACGCGGGCGGTGGAGGCCTTTCGTTACATGGCGCAGGCGCGCCATGTAGGCAAAATTGTGCTCACGCTGGATGAAGAGCGCACCGCGCTGCGGCCGGACGCCACCTATCTCATCACCGGCGGATTGGGCGGGCTGGGGTTGGCCGTGGCGCGCCATTGGGTGGGGCGGGGTGCACGCTCGCTGGCACTGCTGGGGCGCAATGAACCCGATGCGGCGGCGCGCGCAGCCATCGCGCAGATGGAATTGCAGGGCGCCCACATCCATACTTTTGCGACCGATGTTGCCGACGCGGGGGCTCTGGCCCTGACGCTCCAAATAATTGCAGAGACGCTGCCCCCGCTGCGCGGTGTTCTCCACGCCGCGGGCGTCAATGACGACGGTGTGCTCATGCAGCAGAACTGGCCGCGCATGGCGGCCGTGCTGGCGCCAAAGGTGGCTGGGGCGTGGGCGCTGCACCAGCAGACACTCCCGCTGCCGCTCGACTTCTTTGTCTTGTTCTCATCGGCGGCGGCGCTCTTTGGCACGGCGGGCCAGGGCGCCTACGCCGCGGCCAATGCCTTCCTGGACGCCCTCGCCACGCAGCGCCGTGCCGCGGGGTTGCCTGCGCTGAGCGTTGCCTGGGGACCGTGGGATGTGCTCGGCATGACCGCTCTCCTGACCGAGCGCGACCGTGCGCGCATCGCCGGCCAGGGGCTGGATTCACTCGCCGCTGACCAGGCACTGGCGGCGCTCGATGTGGCCATGGCAAGCGCCGCCAGGCTGGATGATGGGCGCGTCGCCATTCTCAAGCCCAACCGGTTTGCCGCGGCGGATCGCGCGACGTCGCTCTTCGCCGCGCGGTATGCAGCACAACAACCGCAGACCACCGCCCGCAGTAGACCCGGTGCAGAAACGCCTGCGGCCACTTTCCGCGAGCAATGGCTGCAGATACCGTCAGCGCAGCAGCAGGAAAAGCTTGTCGCCTTGATTCGGACGCAGGCCATCAAGGTGCTCGGGCTGCCGGCAGCACAGGATATCCCGTTGCGCAAGGCCCTGGCGGAGCTTGGGCTGGATTCTCTCATGGCCGTCGAGTTGCGCAACAGCCTGAGTGCGCTGATGGGCAAGCCGTTGCCCGCTACCTTGCTCTTTGACTATCCGACGCTGGAGGCGCTGGCAAACTACCTGCGCAAGCGCCTGCCATCGGCCGACACGATGGAGCACACGCCGCCACCCAAGTCGCCACCCGCGCCGCAACCCGCACCACATGACGCCATCGCGGCGCTCTCGGACGCAGAGGCTGAGGCGCTGCTGTTGGCCGAACTGGGGGATGCGAATTGACCGATTCTCTCACCGCGATCAACCGCTTCATCCTGCACGCCCTATCCGAGACGTTGCCATGAGTGATGCACCCAACCCACAGGAGCTTACGGCCGTCAAGCGCGCACTGCTGGAAATCCGCAGCCTGCGCGCACGCGTATCCACGCTGGAGCAGCAGCAGCATGCACCCATTGCCATTGTTGGCATGGGGCTGCGCTTCCCCGGCGGTGCAGTGGATGCCGACTCCTTCTGGCAGTTGCTGCGCAACGGCGTGGACGCCATCGGTGAAGTCCCCGTCGACCGCTGGAATACCGCTACGCTCCACGACCCGGACAATCCTGACGCCGCATCGCCGGAGGCCACGCGCTTTGGCGCGTTCCTGCGCGACATCGACCAGTTTGACGCGCCCTTCTTTGCCATTAGCCCGCGCGAAGCCGAGAGCATGGACCCGCAGCAAAGGCTCCTGCTGGAAGTCACCTGGGAGGCGCTGGAGCATGGCGCAATCGCGCCCGATAGCCTCTACGAAACGGATACGGGCGTCTTCCTGGGCATCAGCAACAGCGACTACATGCGGCTCATGCTGCGCGACGCCAGCCAGATTGACAGCTACGTGACCACCGGCTCCGCCGCCAGCGTCGCCGCCGGGCGCATCTCATACACCCTGGGACTGCGCGGCCCCAGCATTGCCTTCGACACCGCCTGCTCATCCTCCCTCGTGGCCATTCACGCCGCCATGCAGAGCCTGCGCAATGGCAGTTGCTCGCTTGCGCTGGCGGGCGGGGTGAACCTCATGCTGTCGCCCGAACTGACCCTCAACTTCGCACGCGCCAACATGCTCGCTGCGGATGGTCACTGCAAGAGCTTTGACGCCGCCGCCGACGGTTACGTGCGCGCCGAAGGCTGTGCCATGATTGTCCTCAAGCGGCTGGACGATGCGTTAGCCGCAGGCGACCGCGTGCTCGCTGTCATCCGCGGCGCGGCCATCAACCAGGATGGGCGCAGCAGCGGCATCACCGCCCCCAACGGCCCTGCGCAGGAGGCGGTGATGCGTGCTGCGCTGGCCGATGCCGGCGTCGACGCGTATGCAGTGGACTATGTGGAGGCGCACGGTACGGGCACGCCGCTGGGAGACCCCATTGAAGTGGGCGCGCTCGTGCAGGTGCAGGGCGCAGGTCGCCCAGCCGAGGACCCGCTGCTGATCGGCTCGGTGAAGACCAATCTGGGTCACACCGAGGCGGCGGCAGGAGTAGCCGGGCTCATCAAGACCGTGCTCGCGCTTCAGCACAAGGAAATTCCGCCTCACCTCCACCTGGCCACACTCAACCCGCACATTGCCGCGTTGGGCGGGCAAATCCACATTCCGCAGCAGCCGATGGCATGGCCTGCGCGCGGTCGCACGCGTGTGGCAGGCGTCAGTTCCTTTGGGTTGAGCGGCACCAACGCGCACCTGGTTGTGGAACAGGCGCCGGTCGTACCCGAGCGCGACGAAGCAGCAGCAGACGGCTTGCACGTGGTGGCGCTTTCGGCACGGAGTGCAAGTGCACTGCGCGCACTCGCCAGCCGCTATGTAGCTCACCTGGACGCGTTCCCTGACCTCCACGTTGCCGACATCGCCTGCACAGCCAACCTGGGGCGTGCACACCTTGCCCATCGCGCGGCACTGGTGAGTGGGAGCGTACACGATTTGCGCGCCCAGCTTGAAGAGTTGGCGTCAAATCCACGCGACACAGCGCAGTCGACGCCCGGTGTGGTCTTTCTCTTCACGGGCCAGGGCGCGCACTACCCGGGTATGGGGCGTTCGCTCTACGCGACAGAGCCCGTCTTCCGTGCCAGCCTTGATGAGAGTGCCGCGCTGCTTGCGCCGCTGCTCGACCAGCCGCTGGACACCATCCTCTTCAGTGCGCAGAGCAAAGCCCTGCTCAGCCACATGCGCTATGCGCAGCCGGCGCTCTGCGCGCTGCAACTGGCTCTCTGTGCGCTCTGGCAAAGCTGGGGCATCGCGCCTGCCGCCGTGGCGGGCCACAGCGCGGGTGAATATGCAGCCGCGATTGTGGCCGGGGTGATGTCACGCGCCGATGGTCTCGAGCTGATTGCTGAGCGCGGTCGGCTGATGGACTCGCTGGCAGGTGGAGGGGGGCGCATGGTGGCGCTCTTTGCGCCCGAGCCACGCGTGGCAGAAGCTGTTGCGCAGGTGGTCGCACGCCTGGGTAATGGAGTCGCCATCGCTGCCGTCAACGGACCGGCGCACGTCGTCATCTCGGGCCAGCGCGACGCGGTGCAAGCGGTGATTGCCGAACTCAACCTTGACGATGAAGAGCAGCGGCCGCTGGAGATCGGCATCGCCGCGCACTCACCGCTCATGGAACCTATCCTCGGTCCGCTTGCCGAGGCCGTGGCGCGCATCCACCTCTCTCAGCCGCAAACTCCCTTTGTTTCCACCCTCACCGGCGATTTTGCGCAGACCGAAGTGACTGACCCCGCCTACTGGCAGAGGCAGATGCGTGCGCCCGTGCGCTTTGCCCACGCTGTAGAGACACTGCACGCCGCGGGCCACCTTACTTATGTCGAGATCGGACCGCACCCCACGCTCATCGCCATGGCACAGCGCTGCCTGGCCGATGACAACGCGCACTGGGCGCCCTCACTCAGCCGCAGCGCAGGCGAGACCGAGACGATGCTGGCCGGGCTGTCGGCGCTCTATGTGGCCGGGGCCAATGTTGGTTGGCGCGCCTTCCATGCCATGCGCCCGGGGCGCCGGATCGCCCTGCCCACGTACGCGTGGGAGCACCAGCGTTACTGGTCGCCCGCAGCGATGCAGCGCATGTCCACGCCCACAACTCTGAGCGCTCCCACGCGCGCCGACGGGTGGGCTACGGCCGTGACAGCCGCCCGCCGCCAAGCCGATCAGGGGCCACTTGACTTGCACCTGGACGACTTTGCCGCCACGGAAGCGCGTCTCGACCGGTTGGCGCTGGCCTACATCGTCGAGGCGCTGCGAAGCCTGGCCGCCTTTGCACTGCCCGGTGCGTGCTGGAGCGTGGACGCGCTTTTAGCGCAGACCTCCATCGCGCCGACCTACCGCCACCTGCTCGGGCGATGGCTGGATGATCTGGCCGGTGCGGGCTTGCTGCGCCGCGATGCCGAAGGCCGCTTTTGCGCTGATGCACTGCTGCCCGATATGGATATTCCCACACTGCGTGCAGAGGCTCTGGCAGCCGCGCCTGCTCCACTGCTCACCTACCTGCAACGCTGCGGCACACGGCTGCGCGACGTGCTCACCGGCAGCGAGAGCGCGCTCGCCACGCTCTTTCCCGACGGCTCCTATGACACCGTTGACTTTCTCTACAGCGAATGGGCCGCCGCGCGCTACATGAACGCCATGGCAGGCGCGGCCGCACTGGCCATTGCGCAGGCAACGCCCGCTGGCGACCCTCTGCGCATCCTCGAAATCGGCGCAGGTACGGGCGGCATGGCTGCCGCGCTCCTCTCCGCCCTGCCCTCGGAGCGGACCCACTACCTGTTCACCGACGTCTCCGATTTCTTCCTGACAAGGGCCGCCGAACGCTTCGCGGACTACCCGTTCGTCGAATATACGCTGCTCAACATCGAGGAACCCCCGGCAGCACAAGGCGTCGCGCTGCAGGGCTTCGACCTGGTGGTGGCAGCCAATGTGCTCCACGCCACGCGCGATCTGGACGCTACACTGCGCCATGCCCATGCGCTGCTTGCACCGGGCGGGGTGCTCCTGCTCTATGAGGCCACGCGCCACCCCCGCTGGCTGAGCGTGACCACCGGCCTAATCGAGGGTTGGCAGCGCTTCGCAGACGCGTGGCGCGGCGATCAGCCCTTGCTCGACGCGCTCACGTGGGAGGCCGCGCTGCGCGCAAACGGCTTTGTCGACGTGGCGGCGCTGCCGGGCCCCGACCACCCCGCCGCCGTGCTGGGGCAGCACCTGATGCTGGCGCGTGCGCCCGGTGATGGCGCGTCCAGCGCTGCGAGCACGTCGGGGCGCGCGGCGCAGTTGGCAGATGGCGCAACGTCGGCTACGCCGGCGCCCGCCCCGCTGCCAGAGGCGCAGGCACTCCAGGCTGCGCTTGCCGCCGCGCTGCCCTCCGAGCGCAGCGAACTGCTTGTCGCTTTTGTGCGCCAATCCATTGCGCACGTGCTGCGTCTGCGCGAATGGCAGTCGCTCAAGCGCGATCAGCCACTGCTTGACCTGGGCTTTGATTCGCTCATGGCGATTGAACTACGCAACGTACTGCGCCAGGGGCTGGCGCTGCCGGGCAAGCTGCCCGCCACCCTGATCTTCGACTACCCTTCTATTGGGGCAATCGCTGCCTATCTGGAGCGGATGCGCGCCCAGAATTTGCCGGACGCTGAGGAGCGCGCGGCGGCGCACGCGACCATCGCCGTGTCCACACATGCTGACGACCTGGCCGCTCTCTCCGACGCCGAAGTCGAGTCCCTGCTGCTCAAGAAACTGGCGCAACTGTAAGGATGTCCATGAACGAGCCAATCCAGGCCGCTGAACTGACCCCGCTCAGGCGCGCCTACCTTGCCATTGAAGAATTGCAGGCCCGTCTCGATGCGGCGGCCCGCGCTCGCCACGAGCCGATTGCCATTGTAGGCGCAGGCTGCCGACTACCAGGTGACGCCAACAGTCTCGACGCGCTCTGGACTCTGCTGCGCAACGGCGTGGACGCCATCACCGAGACACCTGGCGACCGCTGGGATATTGACGCCTGGTACGATGCCGACGTGAGTATTCCGGGCAAGATGAGCACACGCCACGGCGGTTTTATACGCAACGTGGACCAGTTCGACCCCCAGTTCTTCAACATATCCCCGCGCGAAGCCGCCGCCATGGACCCCCAGCAACGTCTTTTGCTCGAGGTGACATGGGAGGCGCTGGAGAACGCAGCCATCGCGCCCGCGCGGCTGGCGGGCACGCGCACGGGCGTCTATGTGGCAGTCACCACCAACGACTATGCGCAAGTTCACCGCGCGGCGCGCGGCGTCGACGGTCTTGACGCTTACTACGCATCGGGCATCGCGCACAGCATTGCCTCCGGCCGGCTCTCTTACGTGCTTGGTTTGGAGGGGCCAAGCCTTTCGATAGACACCGCCTGCTCGTCCTCGCTGGTCGCCATCCACCTGGCCGTGCAGAGCCTGCGCAGCGGCGAGTGCCGCATGGCGCTGGCGGGCGGCGTCAACCTGATCCTGACGCCGGAGCTCTCGATTACACTTTCCAAGTACCAGATGATGGCGAGCGACGGCCGCTGCAAGTTCGGTGATGCGCGCGCCGACGGCTTTGTGCGCGCCGAGGGCAGCGCCATGGTTGTCCTCAAGCGGCTGCGCGACGCCCTGGCCGATGGTGACCCCGTGCTGGCCGTGATTCGCGGCTCGGCCGCCAACCAGGATGGCGTCAGTTCCGGATTGACCGCGCCGAATGGCCCTTCGCAGGAAGCGGTGCTGCGCGCCGCGCTCGCCGACGCGAACGTAACGCCCGCCGAGATTGGCTATGTGGAGGCGCACGGCACGGGTACTGCCCTGGGCGATCCGATTGAGTTGCAGGCGCTGGGCGCCGTTTTCGGGCCGGGCCGCAGGGTCACTGCGCCTCTTGCCGTCGGCTCCATCAAAACGAACATCGGCCACACCGAGGCGGTTGCGGGCGTGGCAGGGCTGCTCAAGCTCGCGCTCGTGCTGCGGCATGGCGAAATCCCGCCCAGCCTCCACTTCGCCACGCCCAACCCGCTGATTGACTGGGAGGATTTGCCCCTCACAATTCCGATGGTGCACTCCGCCTGGCCCGCCACGGACGGGCCACGCCTTGGTGGCGTCAGTTCCTTTGGCTTCAGCGGCACGAATGTGCATATTGTGCTTGAGGAACCGCCTGCGCGGCTGCCGGCGCAGGCTGATGCCGGCGCCGCGGCGCGTTCGCCGCTGTTGCTGCCCCTCTCGGCCCGCAGCGAGGCGGCGTTGCGCCAAATGGCGGATCGCTTCGCCCGCGCACTGCGCGCCGACGGCGCGCCCAGCCTAGCCGACGTGGTCTTTACGGCGGGCAGCGGGCGCAACCATTTTGCCCATCGGCTCGTCGCTTCGGCAACCAGCAGCGCGGAGGCGGCGGACCAACTGGCCGCCTTCGCCGCCGGTCAGGAAGCGCCCGGCATACGCACGCACCACGTCAAACAAGTGGACCCACCCGCGATCGCCTTTGTCTTCACGGGCCAGGGTGCGCAGTATCCAGGTATGGGGCGCACTCTTTACGCGACAGAGCCCTTGTTCCGCGCCACGCTCGACCAGTGCGCGGCCATTCTTGCCCCCCATATGGAGCGTCCACTGCTCGACCTGCTTTTTGCCGAGCCGGGCAGCGACGACGCGCGCCTGCTCGACCAGACCGCCTATACCCAACCCGCACTCGTCGCGCTGGAAGTTGCGCTGGCGGCGCTCTGGCGCTCCTGGGGGATTGCGCCCACCATCGTGCTGGGCCACAGCGTGGGCGAGTTCGCCGCTGCGTGGCTGGCGGGTGTGCTCTCGCTTGAGGACACACTTGCGCTCGTGGCGGCGCGCGGCCGTCTGATGGGTCCGTTGCCGTCAGGCGGCGCCATGGCCGCGCTCTTCGTCGCTCCTGCGCGCGTTGATGCGCTGATCAGCGAGACGCCGCAGGCTCGCGGCCAGGCAGTGATTGCCGCTTTCAACGGTCCCGCACACACAGTGGTTTCGGGATCTACGGCGGGCATACAGGCGCTGGTGGATAGCTGTAATGCAGAGGGTATTCGCGCGCAGCGACTGGCCGTCTCACACGCATTTCACTCGCCCTTGCTTGACCCAATGCTCGATGCGCTGGAGGCGACCGCCGCGCGCTTCACCCATCACACGCCGCGCGTGCGCCTCATCTCCAATCTCACCGGCGCGCCCGTGGGCAACGAGATTACGCAGCCCGCCTATTGGCGACGCCACGCGCGCCAACCCGTGCGCTTCGCCCAAAGCCTCGAGACACTGGCGCGCACGCCCAATCTTGTCTGTATCGAGATTGGCCCCCACCCCGTCCTGAGCGGCATGGCTATGGCGGCACAGCCGCCCGACGGCCCGGGCGAGAGCCTTTGGCTTCCCTCGTTGCGCAAGGGGAGCGACGACCTGGCGCAGATGAGCGAGAGCGTCGGCACACTCTATACGCATGGCGCGGTCATTGACTGGGCTGCCTTCGGCAGCCACATAGCGCGCCGCAGGGTGAGCCTGCCAACCTATCCCTTTCAACGCGAGCGCTGCTGGGTAACGCCGCTGCCAGGGGCCGGCAGCACGGCGCCTTCCTCGGCTGCAGACGGCCACCCCGTGCTGGGCCGCCGCCTGCGCTCGGCACTCGAAGAGGCGCAGTTCGAGGCGACGTTGAGCCATGAGACGACCGACTATCTGCGCGACCACCGCGTCTTTGCACAGGCCATTCTGCCCGCGACGGCCTTTCTGGAGATTGGCCTCGCTGCCGCAGACGCGCTGGACATGCCGGAAGCGCCCCTGCTGGAAATCGCCATCCACGCCCCGCTCGCGGTGCCGGCCGGCGACCTGTACACGGTGCAAACGATTGTCGATCCACCCACTGCGGGCGCGACAAGCAGGGCGTTCAAAATCTTGAGCCAGGCGCCGGACGCAGAAAAGTGGACGCTCCATGTCACCGGCACAATCGGCGCGGATGTGGCGACCGCAACGGACGACACGGCCCTCGATGAGTTGCGTGCTCGTTGCACAGAGCCAATTGCTTCTGCAGACCACTATGCGCGGCTTGCCTCCCGTGGTCTTGACTTCGGCCCCAGCCTGCGGGTCGTTCAGCAGTTGTGGCGCGGTGCAGGCGATATCCTCGGGCTCATCGAATTGCCCGGGGAGCAGGCGGCCGACGCGTCGCGCTTCCGCATCCACCCGGCGTTGCTCGATGGCTGTATCCAGTGCCTCTCCGGGCTGACGCTCGCCAATGAGTCCACCTACCTGCCCCTGCACATCGAGAAGGTGCACCTGATGAGAGCGCCGGGCAGCCGCGCGTGGGCGCACGCCACCCTGCGCCCCGCTGCGGACGGCGCCCACGCGGGTGAGACGTTGCTCGGCGATGTGACAGTCTATGACGACGACGGCCATCCGCTCGTCGCGATGAGCGGGCTGCTGCTCAAGCGCGTGGCGAGCAACGTACTGGGCGGGCGGACGGACCCCACTTCCTGGCTCTACGCGGTGGCATGGCGCAAGCAGCCGCTCTACGGCGGCGCGGATGGGTTGCCTAAGCTTGCCGACCCGCAGGCTGCGCTGGAAGCCGCCACCACCGCAATCCCAGCATTGCAGACAAAGCTGGAGATGGCGCGCTACTACAACCAGATGGCCGATCTGGACGCGCTCAGCACCGACTACATCCTCCACGCGCTGCAACAACTAGGCTGGCAGTGGCAACCGGGAGAGCTCTTCAACGCAGACGCGCTGTTCGCTACGTTGGCGATTGCGCCCGCGCAGCGTGCTCTTTTCGTCAGGCTGCTTGACTTGCTGCTTGAAGATGGCCTGCTAAACAGAAGCGGTGACGAGTGGGAAATTGTATCTATTCCGCGGCCGCCTCTGCTCACGCCAGAGCGCATCGCGGCGCTGCATGCGCGCTATCCGGCCGCCAGCGCCGATATTGTCCTTGCCTGCCGCTGCGGCGAAGGGCTTGCCGCCGTCTTGCGCGCTGCAGTCGACCCATTGCAGCTCCTCTTTCCCGAGGGAGCACTTGTCGAAACCGAGCAGCTCTACAGTCAGTCGCCCTGGGCGCGCATCTACACGAGTCTCGTGGCCGAGACGATCGCTGCTGCAGTCGCAGCCGGAGACCCGGCGCGCACCCTGCGCGTCCTCGAGATTGGGGGCGGTACAGGCGGAACCACGTCGGCCGTGTTGCCGCGCCTGGCTGGGCGCACGGTGGACTACTGTTTCACCGACATTTCTCCTTTCTTCCTGGCACGCGCACAGGAGCGCTTCAGCGAATACGCCTTCGTGCGCTATCAGCCGCTGGACATCGAGCGCGACCCGCAGGGCCAGGGCTTTGCGCCGCACACGTTCGATTGCATCATTGCCGCCAATGTGATTCATGCCACGTCCGATTTGCAGACAGCACTGGCGCACATGCATACGCTGCTGGCACCAGGCGGCCTCCTCGTCCTGCAGGAAATGACCCGCCCTCTGCGCTGGATTGACATTACATTTGGCATGACGGAAGGATGGTGGCGTTTCAGCGACCATGGCGTGCGCCCCGATTACCCTCTGCTCGACCGCGCACAATGGCTCGCTCTGCTGGCCGAAAGCGGATTTGGGGAAGCCGCGGCAGTGCCACCCGCAACCGCCGGTGATGAGCCCGGCGACTTGCCCTACCAGACGGTGCTCGTCGCCCGCGCGCCGGCGGTACAGTTGACTGGCCCTCTCTGCATCTTTGCAGACGCCAGCGGGGTTGGCGACCAACTCGGCGCACTCGCCGCTGCGGCGGGCCGTCCGGTCACGTATGTCCGGCCTGGCGCTGCCTACGCAGTTGATGGCAGCAACGTGATTGTGAACCCGGCGACGGATGCCGACTACATGCGGCTCTTGCAGGAGAGCGGCATGGGCAGCGCGGCGGAGGGCGACATTGTCTACCTCTGGGCGTTGGACGCGCCCGACGCCGCTACCCTCGATGGCGATCGACTCATGCAGGTGGAGGAACGGATTCTGGGTGGTGCACTCGGCCTGGCGCGTGCGCTGGCGCGCAGCGGCGCCAATACCCGCCTGTGGCTTGTGACGCGCGCGGCGCAAGATACAAGCGCAGCTGGTCCGGTCTCTGCCTCGCCCGTGCAGGCGACGCTCTGGGGCTTTGGCAAGTCGGTCGCGCGCGAGCATCCCGAACTCCACTGCACGTTGGTGGACCTCGATGCAACACCAAACGCAGGCGACGCAGTGGACTTGCTGGACGAACTCGACGCAGCGACGCGCGAGCAGGAGGTGGCGCTGCGCGCAGGCGAGCGATTCGTCGCGCGGTTGGCTCCACTGGATCACATTCTCCCGGAAATCGCCTCGCCTGCACACGACGCGCCCGTCGAGCTGGTCATCAGCGCACGCGGCTCGCTGGACAATCTGCAACTGCGGCCGGCGGCCCGGCGTGCGCCGGGCCCGCGTGAGGTGGAGATCCGCGTCGAGGCGGTTGCGCTCAACTTCAAGGATGTGCTCAACACGCTGGGCATGTACCCCGGCGATCCCGGCCAGCCGGGCAGCGAGTGCGCCGGCGCAGTCGTGAACGTGGGCGCCGCGGTCACGCACCTGCAGCCCGGCGATATGGTGGTTGCACTCGCTCCCGGCTGCATGCGCAGCTACCTCACTGTGGATGCCGACCTGGTGGCGCTGCGCCCGCCGCACCTGAAGGCCACCGAGCTGATTACGCTGCCGATTGCCTATACCACGGCAGCCTTCGCGCTGGATCACATCGGGAAGATGCGCGCCGGCGAGCGCGTCCTCATTCACGCCGCGGCAGGCGGTGTGGGCCTCGCCGCCGTGCAACTGGCGCTGCGAGCAGGGCTCACCGTCTTTGCCACTGCGGGCAGCCCGGCCAAGCGCGATTATGTGCGCTCACTGGGCGTGGAGCATGTCTTTGACTCGCGTACACTCGACTTTGCCGATGGTGTGCTCAACGCCACGCAGGGCGCGGGCGTGGATCTCGTCCTCAACTCCCTGGCAGGCGACTTTGCCGCGCGCAGCCTGGCCACCCTTGCTGAGGGCGGGCGCTTCCTCGAACTTGGCAAGCGCGACCTGCTCACCGATGCGCAGGTGGCTGCGCTCGGCAAGCAGATTGCCTACCATGTTATCGACTGGGGCGAAACCGCGCTGGCCGACCCGCCACTCATCCACCAGATGCTCGTTGATCTGATGACGGCCGCAGGCGAGGGGCGCGTTGCGCCGCTGCCGCTGCAACTCTTTCCGCTGTCATCGGCCACGGAGGCTTTTCGCACCATGGCGCAGGCGCGTCACATTGGCAAGATTGTGCTTGTGCCCAACGCAGGAGACGCAACCCGGAACGCAGACTCCTCTGCGCCACTCGTGCACAGCGACGCCGCCTACCTGATTACGGGTGGAATGGGCGGTCTGGGGCTGATTGCCGCACAGTGGCTTGTGGACCAGGGTGCGCGCGCCATCACGCTCATGGGGCGCAGTGCGCCAGGGGCTGCGGCGCGGGCGACCATCGCGGCGCTCGAAGCGCAGGGTGCGCGCGTCGCCGTCGTTCTGGGTGATGTGGCACGCGCTGAGGACATCCAGCGCGCGCTTGCTGCCCATGCAGGGCAGCCCCTGCGCGGCGTCATCCATGCGGCCGGTGCGCTAGATGATGGCGCACTTGTGCAGCAGGAGTGGGCGCGTTTCGTTCCCGTGCTTGCAGCCAAGGTGCAGGGCGCATGGAATCTGCACCGATTGACCGCTCATGCACCACTGGACTTTTTCATCCTCTACTCTTCCATCGCCTCGCTGCTGGGTTCGGCCGGCCAAAGCAACCATGCAGCGGCCAACAGTTTTCTGGATGCGCTGGCGCACATGCGGCGCGCGTCCGGCCTGCCCGGCCTGAGCATCAACTGGGGCGCGTGGTCGGAAGTCGGCGCAGCCGTCAGCCTGGGGGTGGCCGCACGCGCCAGTGCAGAGGGCATGGGCACAATCGCGCCCGCTGTGGGCATGAACCTGGTGGCCCACTTGCTGCGGTCAGGCGCCGTTCAGGCAGGTGTACTGCCCGTCGAGTGGTCGCGCTTCCTGCCCCACCTGGCCGGCGCAGACGCGTCCACCTTCTTCGCCGACGTTGTGGCTGCGCGGCACGACGTTGCGCCCGCCCTGGCTGGGCAAGCGCCGCGCGCAGTCGCAGTGGCGCCGGCGCCCCACATTAGCGCGCCCGCTTTCCTCGAACGGATTGCGCAGGCGCCACCGCAGCGGCGCGCAGCGCTGCTGCAGGAGATGGTACGCGCGACCGCGGGGCGCGTGCTGGCCCTCCCGCCAGGGCGCATCGATGACGACGTGCCGCTCCAGTCACTGGGGCTTGATTCCCTCATGGCCGTCGAACTGCGCAACCTGCTGGGGAGTGAGTTGGCCCTGACACGACGGCTGCCCGCGACGATCGCCTTCGACTATCCCAGCGTCGCCGCCATCACCGGTTATCTGGCGACGGAACTGGGCTTCGGCCTGGCGGCGAGCGCCAGTGAGCAGGCCGCGGCACCTGGCCCGGCTGCATCCGGCGACGGCCGCGCCCTGAGCACCATGCTTGACTCGCTCGAGGATCTCTCCGACGACGAGGTCGAGCGCTTGCTTGCCGAGAAGATGACAGGAGCGTGACCATGCAGGAGTTTCTCGAGCGGATCAGTGCGCTCTCGCCCAGGCGCCTTGCCCTGCTGGCGGTTGAGTTGCAGGCAAAACTGGAAGCAGCCGAAAGCGCGCGCAGCGAGCCAATTGCCATTGTGGGTATGGCCTGCCGCTTTCCCGGCGCTGACTCGCCCGAGGCGTATTGGGCACTGCTGCGCGACGGTGAGGATGCCATCACCGAAATCCCGCCTACACGCTGGGACAACAGCGCGTATTACGACCCTGACCCCGATGCCCCGGGCAAGATCGCCACGCGCTGGGGCGGCTTCGTTGAGCCGATTGACGCGTTTGAGCCGCAATTCTTCGGTATCTCGGCGCGCGAGGCAGTGAGCATGGACCCTCAGCAGCGCCTGCTGCTTGAGGTTACCTGGGAGGCGATTGAGCGCGCCGGCTACACCCCGCAACGCCTGGCTGAAGCGCCGACCGGGGTCTTTGTGGGCATCTGCAACAGCGACTACAGCCAGTTGTGCATGGCGGAAGATGAAACGAAGGTCGATGCCTACCTCGCGACGGGCAATGCGCACAGCATTGCCTCGGGGCGCCTCTCGTACACACTGGGACTGCAGGGGCCAAGTCTCTCGGTGGACACAGCCTGCTCGTCATCCCTGGTGGCCATCCACCTGGCCATGCAGAGCCTGCGCACCGGTGAATGCCGGACGGCGCTGGCGGGTGGCGTCAACGCGATCCTCGCGCCAGTGACGACCATCACCCTCTCCCGGGCGCGGATGATGGCGAGTGATGGGCGCTGCAAGGCGTTTGACGCGCGCGCCGACGGCTTCGTGCGCAGCGAAGGTTGCGGCATGGTCGTGCTGAAACGATTACGCGATGCCGTAGCCGACGAAGATACAATTCTGGCCGTTTTGCGCGGCTCGGCACTCAACCAGGACGGGCGCAGCAACGGCATCACCGCCCCCAACGGCCCTGCGCAGGTCGCCGTCATGCGTGCGGCGCTGGCCAATGCCGGCCTCGCGCCCGGCGATGTGCAATACGTGGAGACCCACGGCACGGGAACCGCACTGGGCGACCCAATCGAAATCCAGGCGCTGGGTGCGGCGTTGGGGATGGGGCGTAAGGGCACAGGCGTTGAAGCGACGGACCCGCTCCTGATCGGCTCCGTCAAGACCAACATCGGCCATCTGGAGTCGGCTGCAGGCGTGGCCGGGCTAATCAAGCTTGTGCTGATGATGCAGCACGGCGAAATCCCGCCCCATCTACACCTGCACGAGCGCAGCCCCCATATTGAATGGGATCAGTTGGCCATTGAGATACCTACGGAGCGTACGCCGTGGTCGACCCGCAACGGTCGGCTCGTCGCTGGTATCAGCTCGTTTGGTTTCAGCGGCACCAATGCCCATCTGTTGCTGGAATCCCCGCCCGCTGTGTCAAGCCCACCTGCGGGGGACCGGGAGGAACAAGAGGCAGGCGCCCACCTGCTGACACTCTCGGCGCGCACGGCGACTGCACTGCGCACGCTGGCGCAACGCTTTAGCTCTCACCTGGAACATCACGCCGATTTGTCGCCCGCGACGGTTGCCTTCACAACGAACACGGCACGTGCGCACCTGACCCATCGCCTGGCACTGGTGGGCACTTCGCTGGAAGAGTTGCGCACGCAGCTTGCCACGTTTGCCGCCGCCGGGCAGGCAGACGGAATCTTCACCGGGGTCGTTGCCGGAGGTGCGCGCCGCGCCGTGGTCTTCCTCTTTACGGGACAAGGTGCGCACTATGCCGGCATGGGGCGCGCCCTCTATGAGGGCGAACCGCACTTTCGTACGGCGCTGGACGAGTGCGCGCGCCTGCTGGCGCCGCACCTCGACTGCTCGCTGCAGGAGCTTCTCTTTGGCCCCGAGAGCGAACAGTTGCTGACGCGCATCGAACTTGCGCTCCCGGCGCTCTGCGCGCTCCAGGTTGCGCTCAGCGCGCTGTGGCGGGCGTGGGGCATTGAACCCGACGCGGTCGCCGGCCACAGCGCCGGCGAGTATGGCGCGGCCATCGTGGCGGGTGTGATGCGCCTCGAAGATGGCCTCATGCTCAGTGCCTTGCGCGGGCGGCTGATGGCGCGCGCTGCCGCCGATGCGCAGAAGCAGGGGGAGATGGCGGCTGTCTTTACCTATGAGAGGCGGGTAGCAGCAGCGATCGCACAGCAAGGTGGCGAGGTCAGCATTGCAGCCATGAATGGGCCGGAGAGTCTGGTCATTGCGGGGGCGCGCGACAACGTGCGCACCGTTCTGGCCGTACTCGAGGCGGAGGGCATCCAAAGCCGCCCGCTTTCGGTGGCCGTGGCGGCCCACTCATCGCAAATGGACACCGTGCTGGACGAGCTGGAGCAGGCTGTGCGCGCCGTACAACTCAATCCCCCGCAAGTGCCCTACATCTCCGGGCTAACCGGCACGAGCGCCACGGCCGCCGAACTGATGGATCCGCGCTACTGGCGGCGACAGATGCGTGAACCGGTGCGCTTTGACCGGGTGGTGGAGACTCTGCACGCCTTGGGCATTGACGCCTTCGTGGAGATTGGCCCGCATCCCACGCTCATCAGCAATGCGCAGCGCGCATGGACGGGCGGCGACGCGCTCTGGGCGCCGTCGCTGCGCCACGATCACCCCGAGGGATACCAAATGCGTGCGAGCCTCGCTGCGCTCTACGCCGGCGGGTTGACGCCCATCTGGCAAGGCTTGTACGGCGCGGCCGCGCGTCCGCGCGCCTTGCTGCCAACCTACCCTTTCGAGCGCCAGCGCTACTGGATTGACGACGCACCCCGCCGCACGGATGCAGGCGCACACGTACATCCGCTGCTGGGTGCGCAACTGCACTCACCCGCCTTGCGGTCCACGGTATTTGAAGCCGCCCTCGGCGCGCGACACCCCCGCTTCCTCGACGAACATCGCATTCATGGCATGGCTATGATGCCCTCCCCGGCCTACATCGAAATGGCACTCACGGCTGGCGACGCGCTCTACAGCTCGACAACCGATGGCGCTAGCACGCGCGCCGTGGAAGATCTGACGATACGCGAGGCGCTGCTCCTGCCCGATACAGGCACGATCACCGTACAAACTGTCCTCACCGCGGAGGCAGAGACTGCGCATTTCCAGATCTTCAGCCAACCTGTCCTTGGGGATGCATGGGTGCTCCACGCAAGCGGGCGGCTGGCGCCGGTTGCCGCGCCAGTACAGACCGCACGTTTGGCGCGCGATGAAGTGATGGCGCGCTGCAGCGAGCGTATCGAGGCCGTGCGCTACTACGCACGCCTCGCGCAGTTGGGCCTCGAATTCGGCGCCGCCTTCCAGGGGTTGACACAGATATGGCGTTGCGACGGCGAGGCGCTCGGCCTGGTGGAGCTTCCGGAGGCGCTGGCCGGCGACGCCGCCCGCTATCACTTCCACCCTGCACTGCTCGACGCGTGTTTCCACCTGCTGGGCGCACCATTGCCCGCCGATGCGGGCAGTGCGCTGCTCGTGGGCATCGACTACCTGCACATCCATCAGCCCGCAGCGGCGCGCCTCTGGTGCCACGTGCAACTTCGCCCAGGCTTTGCCGATGGAGAGACCTTTGTGGGCGACCTCCATGCCTACACCGAAGACGGTTCGCTCGTGGTGGAGGCAACCGGACTGCACCTCAAACGAGCAAGTCGCGCTGCACTACTTCACGCAGTGCAGCGCCACACGAGCGATTGGCTGTACGCGCTGGACTGGGAGAAGTTAACGTCTTCGGCGGGCGATTTACGCGCGCTAACTTCGCCGCACGCGCTGGCCGCCACCCTGAATGACAAATATGGCCACCTTCAGTCGACGCATGCGCTCGACCAGGCTCGCGCACAACTGGTGGGCCTCGAAGCGTTAAGCACGGCCTATGCGCTTCAGGCGCTCAAGCGGCTGGGCTGGGCGCCTCAGCCAGGCGCGTATTTCACGACCGCAACACTTGCACAGGAGTTGGGGGTCGTTTCCCAACACATGCGCCTCTTTGCACGCCTGCTGGCTATGGCCGCCGAAGATGGCCTCTTGTCCCGCGTAGATGGGGATGCAACCGACAGCGAAACATGGGCCGTGGCCGAACAGTATGTCGGTCCGGGTGACCCCGCCGGGCTGATTGCGCAACTGCGGCCACAAAGCGCGGCTATCCAGCCCGAGTTGGCACTTGTCGAGCGTTGCGGTGCGTCACTGGCAGAGGCGCTGCATGGCGACGTCGACGCACTTCATCTGCTCTTCCCCAACGGTTCGCTCGCAATGACGGAGCCGCTCTACCGCGACACGCCCGCGGCCCGAGTCTTCAACACGCTCGTCGCCGAAGCCGTAAAGCACGTCGTGCAATCAACCGGCGCCACCTCGGGCCGCAGCCTCCGCATTCTGGAGATTGGCGCAGGCAGCGGCGCCACCACTGCCAACGTGCTGCCCAATTTGCCAGCGGAGGGCGTGGAGTACTGGTTTACCGATGTCTCGCCCCTCTTCACCGCGCGCGCCCAGGAGATCTTCGGCGCCTATGGCTGCATGCGCTACGGGCTCTTTGATGTACAGCGCGATCCGCTTTCGCAAGCGCTGCCTGCGGATTGCTTCGCAGGGGGTTTCGACATCGTGATCGCTGCCAATGTGCTGCACGCAACGGCAGACCTGCGCCAGACGCTGGAGAACGTGCGCCGCACACTCGCGCCGGGTGGGCTGCTCATCCTCCTCGAGGGCATTCAGCCTCGCCGCTGGGTTGACATCACATTTGGCCTGACGGACGGCTGGTGGCGCTTCGATGATCGTACGCTGCGCCCGAATCACCCGCTTCTCCCTGTCGCGGCGTGGCGCGACCTGCTGGAGACGACCGGCTATGAGGCAGCTGTCACCGTGCCGCCGCAGGAAGCGGCAGCGGACCAGGTCATCCTGCTGGCACGGGCCGCGCAGGATAGCCTCGTGGACGATCGCTGGCTGGTCTTTGCCAAAGAGGGGGCCATCAGCGAGCAGATTGCGGCCGTGCTGGCTGAACAGGGCGTGGCTGTCGATACCGTCTTCGTAGCCGATGGCTTCGCGCAGGTGGGCGACCACAAGTGGACAGTCGATCCCGCGGTTCCTTCGACATTCGAGCATCTACTGGCTGCGTTGCCCAGCACGGCCGCACCGCGCCCGATTCTCTATCTGTGGCCGCTTGATGCTGCGGCGAGCAACGAAATGGACGCTGAGGCCGTGCTGGCGACGGCGGAGTCGCTCTGTTTGGGCGCGGTTACTCTGGCGCAGGCACTGGGCGATCGCCCGGCCAGACTGTGGATCGTCACGCGCAACGGCCAGGCCGTTGAGGCGAAGAGATCTGCGCCCGAGTCGGCGAAAGCCACTGATGCCACCGACGTGGCGCAAGCCACTGTGCCCACCGACGTGGCGCAAGCCACTCTCTGGGGCCTTGGGCGCGTTCTCTCCCTCGAGCAACCAGAACAGTGGGGCGGGCTGCTTGATCTCGAAAGCGGCAGTGACGCCGCATCGACGGCTACGTCGCTGCGTCAGGCAATCCGCCAGTCCAGCGCCGATGATGCCATTGCCGTGCGTGGCGGCGCGCGCTACGCGCCGCGGCTGGCGCGTGCACCTTTGCCCTATCCTGCAGACGCGAACGCGGCGTTGCCACTGCGCGCCGACGGCGCGTACCTGATTTCAGGTGGGCTGGGCGGGTTGGGGCTGATCGTGGCGCAGCGGCTGGCGCAGCGCGGCGCAGGCTGTTTGGTGCTGCTGGGGCGCAACGGCCTGCCCCCACGCGCCGAGTGGCCGCAGTTGCCAGCCGGCAGTCGCGCCGCAGAGCAAGCGCGGGCGGTCACTGCGATTGAGGCGCTTGGTGCGCGTGTCGACATTGTGCCGGCCGATGTTGCCGACCGCCCCACCATGCAGGCGCTCTTTTCACGCTTTGGCACGAAATTGCCCGCGCTGCGCGGCATCGTGCACGCCGCCGCCGACCTCAGCAATTGGCCTGTGCAGAGCATGCCGGCCGATGCCCTGCGCGCCCAATTGCGGGCCAAGATAGGCGGCGGCTGGCTGCTGCATGAGTTGAGCAGCGGCCTTGATCTTGACTTCTTTGTGCTCTTCTCGTCCACCACCGCCTTGTGGGGTGCACAGTCGCTGGCCCACTACGCGGCCGCCAACCAGGGGCTTGATGCGCTGGCCCACGCCCGGCGCGCGCAGGGGCTGCCATCGCTCACAATCAACTGGGGAACGTGGGATCAGATGCGCGTCGCATCGGCGGCAGAGCAGCGCGAAGTGGCTGGCTACGGGCTGAGCCCCATGCCAAGCACATTGGCGCTGGATGCGCTTGGCGCGCTGATCACCGATGGCACCGTGACGCAGATGGTGGTCGCATCCATCGACTGGCCGCGACTGCGCACGGCCTACGAAGCGCGGCGTACGCGCCCCCTCTTTGAACGCATGAACGCCGCAGCCCGCACGACGCCGATACACAACAACCGGCCGTCGCCGCCGGCCGCGCCCAGCCGGCCCCTGCTGTTTGCCCGCCTGGCGGCCCTGCCGGCCGATGCGCGCGAAGACGCGGCCGGCGTGCTCGTGGCGGATTTTGTGCGCGAAACGGTCGATCGAGTGCTCGGCGCAGGGCGAGACCATGTGGTTGACGACCGCCAGGGTCTCTTCGAGATGGGGATGGATTCGCTCATGGCCATCGAGTTGAAGGGAAAGCTGGAGGCGGCCATCGAGCAGCCGCTGCCCTCCACGCTCACCTTCAACTACCCCAATGTGGCAGCACTTGCCGACTATCTGCTGCAAAGGGTGCGGCCGCCGGACGGCACACGCGCGGGTGGACTGGCTGCGCCGGCAGACAATGGCCATGCCCATGCCTCTGCACCGTCAACGGGTGGCTCGCGTGGTGAGCGTGTCCATGATGACATCAGTGAAGACGAACTTGCGGCGCGCATTTCGGCCAAACTTGCACGCCTCAAGTAGCCTGACTCGTATGACGAGAGAATTCATGGAAACAGAGGAACGATCCGCCCCATATCCGGCACGCCAACCGGCAGCAGCGCCGCAACCTTCCGGCCGGCGCGTGCGCGTGCTGCTTGCAGGGCTGATGGCGCTCATGGCGCTGGGCTGGAATGTCGTTGTGGATCTGCCGGTGCTGCTTTCACCCGGCTTTTGCTCTACCAGGTAGTCTGGATGCGTTATGCAGCGCAATTGCTCAGGCAACTCCTATTCCTTGCGGTGCGTGGCAAGTTGGCGCTGGTGCGCACTGGACGGCCAGCCCTGCAAGTTGGACGCGGACTGCTGATGTTGGCTATGTCCTTCTTCTTTATTACTACCTTCGGCAACGCGCCGCGCGCCGGTTTCTTGGCCGTCTTTTGGGTGGCGCCCTTGATGATGCTGGCGCTCGCGGCACTCCTGCAGGGTGATGTTGGCCACTGGCTCACTTGGTTGGCAGCCGGCGTCGCCCTGGCTGCAGTCTGGCTCACGCTGCCGCCGGTGATCGCTGCCATCCTGCAGCCGTGGCTCACCGGCGTGGGCCCCGGCCGGTCACTCCTCGCGGGTGGAGCATTGGCGCTGGTGGCTGCGCTGCTTGCCTGGTGGTCAACACAGGCTTTGCAGAACGGCGAATCCCTGGTCGAGATGAGATTGGAGAGAGGTGGATGATGCGCAATCGCTTTGCTCATATGCTTGTGACCGGCGCGCTGCTCTGCGCCGTGGGTCTCCGCCTGCAGACACCCGTACGGGCACAGACTGCGCCTGCGGCAGACGCCGGCGGCGCTGCGGCCATCATTGGCCTTGCCATCCTTGGCGACAGCACGCAGGACGAGTACCATGCCGACAGCGCACGCGGCGGCGACTTTGCAGCCACAACCTCCAACTGGGTTGAACTTTTGGCCACGGAGCGCAATGTGAACGTCGGCCCATGGGGCGCCTATCGAGAGCCCCGCCGTAGCGGCTTCGCCTACAACTGGGCGCGCAGCGGTGCGTCCTCAGCCCAAATGCTCACACAGGGACAGCTTGCCGGCGCACTCGGGCAGATTCTCGATAAGGAAGTCTCCCATGCCATTATCCAGATTGGCATCAACGACCTGTACTTCAGCGGGGTTGGGTACAAAATCTATGACGGAGACTTCGCGGGCACAGCCGGAGAGGCGGAACTGCAGTCCATTCTCGACAAGACCGCGCGCAACATCTTCATCACCGCGTACATGCTCCAGGCGCTCGGCACAAACCACGTCATCCTCGCGGCGGTGCAGGATTACGTCACGCTTCCCGTCATACCGGAAATGCAAACCAGTTTCACAGATCCGGACGGGCGTTTACGTGTGGTGGAGGCATTTACCTACATCAACCGACATCTTGCCGAGATGAGCGCGGCGTGGGGCATCTCTTTCTTTGACTACAACGCCGCCATGCTTGCTGAACTCAATGGCCGATTGGACGGCGAAGGCTATTTGGTCGTGGGCGACGCTCGCATTAACCTCAATCTGCGCGGTAACGACCCCCGCTTCGGCATGCTGGACGACGAGTACGCCCATCCCGGCACGGTCCTTTCGGGATTATCGGCGAATGTGTACATCGCCGAGATGAATCGCGTCTTTGGAACCACCATTGCACCCTTGAGCGACGCTGAGATCCTGCGGGCAGCAGGACTGCAGCCGTAGTGCATGGCTGCGCCGGTTCGCACATTCCTTTCCCTCAGGAGAAGAGCAATCCATGAATGACTTGAACGCGCAACCTGCAACGGAGCAAAGCCTGGACCGGCGCGCCCTGCTGCACGACGCGCTGGAGGCCATCGAGGCGCTGGAGGCCAGGCTGCAGGCGTCGGACGAAGCGCGCAGTGAGCCGATTGCCATCGTTGGCATGGGCTGCCGCTTTCCGGGCGGTGTTGATAGCCCCGAGAGTTACTGGCAATTGCTGCATGATGGGCGCGACGCAGTCACCCATTTTCCCGCCGAGCGTATCCGTATTGCACGGGCTTTCGGGGTTGACCCCGTCCATCCCGACGGCACCCCATTTTGGCAGGGGGGCTTTGTCGATGGCATCGACCAGTTCGACCCGCAGTTCTTCGGCATCAGCCCACGCGAAGCCGTAACAATGGACCCGCAACAGCGCATGGTGCTCGAGGTAGCGTGGGAAGCGCTGGAGCGCGCCGGACAGGCCCCCGATCAACTCAACGGCAGTGCGACGGGTGTCTTCCTTGGGATCAGCACCAGCGACTATGGCCAGGTGGCGCGTGTGGGCGGTTTCGAGACGCTCGATGCATACGCCGCTACCGGCGGCTCCATGAATGTTGCAGCAGGACGGCTGGCCTTCACGCTCGGTCTGCAAGGTCCCTGCCTGGCCGTCGATACGGCGTGTTCATCCTCGCTTGTCGCCGTTCACCTGGCGGTGCGCAGCCTGCGTGCGGGCGAATGCTCAATGGCGCTGGCGGGTGGGGTCAACCTGACGCTTCTTCCCGATGGCTTCGTGATTTTCAACAAATGGGGCATGACGGCCCCCAACGGACGCTGCAAGAGCTTTGACGCCTCCGCCGACGGCTTCGTCCGGGCAGAAGGGTGCGGCATGCTCGTCTGCAAGCGGCTGCGCGATGCAGTCGCCAATGGCGACAACATTCTCGCGCTCATCCGCGGCTCCGCCGTCAATCAGGATGGACGCAGCAGTGGCCTTACCGTACCAAACGGCCTGGCACAGCAGAGCATGTTGCGCGCTGCCCTGCGCGATGCCGGCGTTGAACCAGCAGAGGTGCAGTACATCGAGGCGCATGGCACGGGCACGTCGATTGGCGACCCGATTGAAGTGGAGGCGATCGGTGCAGTGCTGGGGGATGGACGTACGAATGACCAGCCACTCTTCCTCAGTTCCGCCAAGACCAATATCGGCCACCTTGAGTCCGCCTCGGGCGTCGCCGGCCTGATCAAAGTCATCCTCTCCATGCAGCATGAAGAGATTGCACCTCTGCTCCACCTGCGCGAGCGCAACCCGAACATCCCGTGGCCCGCGTTTCCGGTTGAGATTCCCACCACGCCCACACCCTGGCCGGCGCGGTACGGGCGGCGCATTGCCGGCGTGAGCGGCTTCGGCTTCAGCGGCACGAACGCACATGTCGTGCTCGGGTCTGCGCCGGCGCGCGCGGCCGCGCCCGCAGCGGAGGGCGACACGGCGTGCGCAACATACGGCTTGCTCCCTTTGTCCGCCAAGAGCCCTGCCGCGCTGGAAGAGTTGATTGCGCGCTTCGCCCATTTCCTCGCCGAGCATCCGGCCACCGAGCTCGCCGACCTCTGCAACACGGCCGCTACGGGCCGCGTCCATTTCCCGCATCGCGCCGCCTTTGTTGCCAGTACGACAGCACAGATGGCGCAGAAACTGGCGGCTCCACTATCCGGCAACCGCGCCGACGCGCCGCCGCCTTCGGTGGGCGCAGCGCCCAGAGTTGCCTTCCTCTTCACGGGACAGGGCTCCCAGTATGGGGGCATGGGCGCAACGCTCTACGAGACAGCGCCTGTCTTCCATGCCGCCCTGGACCGCTGTGCCGCGATCCTCGCGCACAGACTGGATCGGCCACTCCTCGAAATTCTCTTTGCCACGCACGACGATACCATCAACCAGACGGCCTACACGCAGCCGGCGCTCTTCGCGCTTGAGTACGCGCTCAGTGAACTCTGGCGCAGTTGGGGTGTCACACCCGTTGCCGTGCTTGGGCACAGCGTGGGCGAATACGTAGCTGCCGTAGTGGCAGGCGTGCTGAGCCTGGAGGATGGACTGACGCTCATTGCCGAACGAGGGCGACTCATGCAATCGCTGCCCGCCGGGGGGGCAATGGCGGCCATCTTTGCGTCCGAAGCGCAGGTGCGCGACGCGGTGATGGGCAACGACGCGCTGTCGATTGCGGCGATCAACGGACCGGCGCACACGGTCATCTCCGGCGCGGCGGACGCCGTGGCCAGGGTTGCAGAATCGTTCAGCAGCGCGGGTGTGCGCGTGCAACAACTGACTGTCTCGCATGCCTTTCATTCGCCGCTGATGGAGCCCATTCTCGACCCGTTTACACATGCCGCGGCGGCCGTCACCCTGCGCCCGCCGCGCATTCCGCTGATCTCCAATGCCACAGGCCAGGTGGCAGGCGCCGAAATCGCCACGCCGGCCTACTGGCGGAAGCACGTGCGCGATACCGTGCATTTTAGCGCCGGCGTCGAGACCCTCGAGCGACTGGGGGTGGATGTGCTTGTGGAGATTGGCCCCCAGCCAGTGTTGCTGGGCATGGCGCGCGCCATCCATCACACCGCCGGTGCACCAGAGGCGCTCCCGTCCCTGCGCAAGGGGCACGATGATTGGGAACAAATACTCAGCAGCCTGGGCGCGCTCTATGTGCGCGGGGCCGCTGTGCGCTGGCCTGCGCTGGCGGAGCAGGCTCCCTGGCGCAAGCTGGCACTGCCCACCTACCCCTACCAGCGTCGGCGCTTCTGGGTCGACATGCCGGCTCCATCCGCGCTGGGGCAGCGCGTGACTGAAGGACACCCGCTCCTGGGCAGACGCACGCGCTCGCCGCTGCTGCGTGAGACGATTTACACAGCCTACATCGGCGCAGACCAGCCACCCTATCTGGCCGATCATCGTATTCAGGGACAGACTGTCTTCCCCGGCTCGGCTTATGTGGAAATGGCTCTGGCCGCCGCTGCCGGCTTTGCCGCGCACGATGTGGCCGCCGACCTCTCGTTTCGCGCCATGCTCACTCTCCCCGCCGACACATTGCAGAATGTGCAACTGCTGCTCACACCGGAGTCCGACGCGAAAGCCTGCCTCAAGGTCGTGAGCAGCCCAGCGCTGGAACAAGACAGTACGGGCTGGGCAGACACAGCGGCCGAATACACGCTGCACGCCGAGGGCGCGCTGCGTCGAAACACACGGCCTGTGCCGGCAGACCTTGACCTCTCGGCAATGCAAGCGCGCCTGGCAGCGGGCGCCGTGGCGACGGATAGCTACTACGCCGACATGGCCGAACATGGGTTGGACTACGGTCCGGTCTTCCGCGGCCTTGCGCAACTCTATGCGGGCGATGGGGAAGCACTGGGCAAAGTTGAGCTGTCGGAGCCGGAGCGAACACGAGCCGGCGCCTACCAGTTCCACCCCGCCCTGCTGGATGCGTGCTTTCACGTGATTGGGGCTGCGATGCAGACGCCCGACAAGAGCGACGCCGTGCGCCAATTCTATGTGCCGATTGAGATTGAAGGTATGCGCGTCTACCAGCCCGGCCGGGCGCATGTGTGGTGTCACGCACAGATCGTGGCCGCCGATGCAGAGGGCGCGGCGGCCAACGCGCAGGGCAGCGCCGAAATCCTGTCCGCAGCGCTTTACATTGTGGACGAGAGTGGCAGCCCAGTAGCATCGATTGACCGCATCCACCTGCGCCTCGTGAAACAGGATGATGCCGCCCGGCGGGCGCACGCGCGCGCTGCCAAGTGGCTCTACGAAGTGTTGTGGCAGCCTCAATTGCTTGCAGATGCGGCCAGCGCTCGCGACGAGGTTCGAATGGGGCGCGTGCTCGTCTTTGCCGAAGATGCAGAACTGGGCGCGTCAGTGGCCTTGCAGTTGGAGGCGAACGGCGCCACGTGTGTGCGTGTTGCATCCGGCGCGGCGACAAGACGTGTCGCGTCCAATTGCTGGCAGCTTGACCCGACTGATGCGACGGCGTTTGCGGGATTGCTGCAAGACGAGAGCAGCACAACTCCATTCGATGCAGTCGCATTCCTTTGGCCACTGGATGAAACCGGTGACCTCTCGCACCCTGAAACGCAGCGCGCACGGCGTGCACGCAGCGGGGCAGGCGCTCTCCACCTTGTCCAGGCGCTGGCAGCGCAGCAGGCATCCGGTGGAGATCTGCGCAACGCGCCACCGCGCCTTTTCCTGGCTACACGCGGTGCGCAGCCCGTGGGCGGCGCTGCGGCGGATCCGGTCGCCGCCACGCTGTGGGGTTTCGGACGTTCCGCAGCCAACGAACTGCCCGGCCTGCGCTGCACGCTGATTGACGTTGACGCGACCCACACACCGCACAGCGACGAGGTAGCGGGCCTTGCCGCTGAAATGTTGGCCAATAGCCTCGAGACGCATATTGCCTTGCGCGGCCAGCAGCGCTTTGTGGCGCGGCTGCAGCACCTGCACGCACCGGCGCACCATGGGGCACGGCCGCTGCGCCTGACAGTGCCCGCGCGCGGCAAGTTGGAAGCGCTCACGTGGGAGCCGCTCGAACGCACGCCACCATCGGCGGGCGAGGTCGAAGTGGCCGTACGCGTCACCGGTCTCAATTTCCGTGATGTCCTCAACGTGCTCGGCATGTACCCCGGTGACCCAGGCGCGCCTGGACTGGAGTGCGCCGGCTACGTCGCCGCGGTGGGCGAGGGCGTCACCCAGGTTGGCGTCGGCGATCGCGTGCTTGCATTGACCAGTGGCGCTTTCGACAGCTACGTGCACGCCAAAGCAGCCCTCACCTTCGCGCTGCCCGACAATCTGACCTTCGCCGAGGCGGTTTCGCTGCCCAGTGCCTACCTCACGGCTGCCTATGGGCTGATAAACCTTGCGCAGGTGCAGCCCGGCGAGCGCGTCCTGATCCATGCGGCCGCGGGCGGCGTGGGCATTGCCGCCGTTAGAATCGCACAGCGCGTTGGCGCCGAAGTCTTTGCCACGGCGGGCAGCGCCGAAAAGCATGCCTTCCTGCGCGCACTGGGGGTGCGCCACATCTACAGCTCACGCACGCTTGACTTCGCCGACCAGATTCTGGCCGACACAGCGGGCGCGGGGGTCGATGTTGTGTTGAACTCACTTGCTGACGCCTTCATTGACCGCAGTGTGGAAGTGCTGGCGGCGCGCGGACGTTTCCTTGAGATTGGCAAGCGCGGCATCTGGTCACAGGAGCAATTCGTTGCGGCGCGGCCCCACGGCGCCTATCACGCCTATGACCTGACCACCGTGCTCCAGGACGAGCCGGCGCTGATCGACGGGCTGCTCAAGAAAATTGTGTGCGATACATCCAGCGGCAGCCTCGAGCCGCTGCCGTTGCGTGCATTTCCCGCCGCGCAGATCGTGGATGCTTTCCGCTTCATGGCGCAGGCCAGGCACATTGGCAAGATTGTCATCACGCACCCGCCGTCTGAGGCAGAGGGCATGGTGCGCGCCGACAGCAACTACCTCATCACGGGCGGCCTGGGAGGGCTGGGCCTGGCCGTTGCACAAGGGCTTGCAGCCCAGGGTGCGCGTCACCTTACGCTCGTGGGGCGCAGCGCCGCCACGCCCGCGGCAGCTGTGGTGGTCGAAGCCCTGCGCGGTGAGGGCGTACAGGTGCAGGTGCTGGCCGCCGATGTCAGCCTGCGCGGCGATGTCGAGCGTGTACTGGCTGCAGCGGCGGCCGAGCAGCCGCCCCTGCGCGGCATCGTCCACGCGGCAGGCGTTTTGGAGGATGGCATTGTCATGCAGCAGCGCTGGGAGCGTTTTGAGCGGGTCCTTGCCCCCAAGGTGGATGGCGCTCTGCACCTCGACGCGCTCAGCCGCACGCTGCCAATTGATTTCTTTGTACTCTTCTCATCAGCGGCTGCGCTGCTCGGTTCACCGGGCCAGTCCAACTACGCCGCTGCCAACGCCGCGCTCGACGCGCTGGCGCATCGGCGGCGCGCCGCAGGGCTGCCGGCACTCAGCGTCAACTGGGGTGCGTGGGCGGAGGTCGGCATGGCGGCGCGCCTGGGCGCACAGGATCAGCAACGCGCCGCGAGCAAGGGAATTGGCATGCTTGCCACACGTGACGGCGTAGCCGCGTTTGACCTGCTGTTGGCGCAGGACGCAACCCAGGCGGCCGTACTGCCGATAGACTGGGCCGCGCTGCGTAGCCAGATGGGCGCGGACGCTCCGCCGCCCTTCTATGCTGCAATGCTCAAAGAGAGCGACGCCGTCCCTAGCCAGCAGACCGCCCGCCTGGAGGAGGTGCGCATGGCCACATCGGGCGCAGCACGGCGCGCCGCCCTCGAGCCATACGTTGCCGAGCAGGTCGTGCGCGTGCTGGGGATTGATGCCACCTACGCGCCAGACCCCATGCAAGCCCTCATTGAAGTCGGCATGGACTCGCTCATGGCCGTGGAGTTGCGCAATCGGCTTGAGACCGACTTGCGCGTCAGCCTGGCGCTGGCCTCGCTCTTCGACCGCGCCACGATTCATTCGCTGTCCGATGCGATCGACGCGCAATTGGACGCGGCACGCCCACCGGATGCCGCGAATGCCAGTGCTAACCAGAGCCGTTCACCAGCCGACCTGCTGAGCCACCTCGATGAGCTTTCGGATGCGGACGTCGATGCGCTGCTGACGGCGATGTTGACGGAAAAGCGAGAAACTGATGAGTCATAGTCAAGCGTCTTTGGCCGGGCTGGCGCCTGATGAGCGTCGGGCGCTGCTTGCACGTCTCTTGCGCGAGCAGGCGAACGCAACCGTGAGGAAGCACTTGCCCACCTATGGCCAGCGCGCGCTTTGGTACATCCATCAACTGGCGCCCGAATCCACCGCCTACAACATCGGCACGGCGGCGTGGGCGCACCACACCATTGACGTGCCCGCACTCCAGCGCGCGCTGCAAATGGTGGTGGATCGCCATGCGGCGCTGCGCACGACCTTCGCCGACGAGGAGAATGGCCCAATGGCGTGCGTCCACAGTCACATGGAAGTGCCGGTGGAGCAGGTGGACGCGCAGGGCTGGGATGACCACCGCCTGGAAGAGGCGGCGACGGCCGCGCTGCATCGACCGTATGACCTCGAGCGAGGGCCGTTGCTGCGCGTCTGTCTCTTCAGCCGCTCGCCCACCGACCATCTGCTGCTGACAGGATTCTTCCACGCCATCTCCGATGGCTGGTCAATTGGCCTCTTTCTCCTGGACTTGAGCCGGCACTATGCTGCCGAAGTGGGCGGCGTCCCTGCCCCACTCCCCGTTGCTGCGCCGCAAGAGCCCGACTATGCCGCCTGGCAGGCCGACATGCTGGCCGGCGCCGAAGGCGAAGGGCTGCGCACCTTCTGGCTGGAGCGCTTTGGCGGGCCGCTGCCCCAGCTTGAGTTGCCCACGGACCGCCCCCGCCCGCCCACGTCGCGCTTTCGTGGTGCAGCCGCGCGCTTTTCGGCTGACGCCGAAACTCTGGATGCATTGAACGCCCTGGCACGAGCCGAGCAGGTGACGCTCTACACGCTCCTCCTTGCCGCGTACCAGGTGCTTCTGCACCGCTACAGCGGCCAGAGTGACTTGATCGTGGGCACGCCGTTGGCTTGCCGCGCGCAAGCCCAGTTTCAGCGCACCCTGGGATTCTTTGCCAACGCCATGCCGGTGCGCAGCACAATTACCGGCGCAACCACCTTCCATGCACTCCTCGAGCAGGCGCGCGCCGCCACGCTCGATGCGCTTGCGCATCAGGATTATCCATTTGCGCTCCTTGTCGAGCATCTGCGGCCGCAGCGCAATGCCAACCGCGCGCCGGTCTTCGAAGTCACCTTCAATTTCATGCGCACCCAATCCTTTGCGGGCCTGGTCTCACCGGACGCAATCAACGGGGCAGCGGAGGGCGAAACGCTGCATTTGCGGCTTGTGCCCAAGCAGCTGGCACAGGAGGCAGGCCAGTTTGATTTGGCCATGGACATCGGCGAACATGCAGGGACTTTGCACGGCGCGATCAACTACAGCAGCGATCTCTTCGATTCACCCACTATTGCGCGCATGGCGCGCCACTACACGCAGATCCTGCGCGCCATCCTGGCCGACCCCAATGCGCTGGTCGAGGCTCTGCCCCTGCTGACGGAAGAGGAACGCGTCGCCATTGCGGGTTGGAACGGTACGGCAGCGCCTTATTCCGACGTGTGCCTCCACGACCTCGTTGCGGCGCAGGCGGCGCGCACTCCCGAAGCTGTTGCGCTGCGCTGCGGGGGGATGATGCTCACGTATGGCGACCTGGACGCGCGCGCCAACCTGTTGGCACGGCGGCTTGGCGCGCTTGGTGTGAAGCCTGGCACGCTGGTGGGCGTCTACATGGAGCGATCGCTGGAGATGATGATTGCCCTCCTGGCTGTGCTCAAGGTTGGCGGCGCCTATGTGCCACTTGATCCGGGCTTTCCCGCGGCGCGCGTGGCCCTCATGCTCGAAGAGAGTGCCGCGCCTGTGGTGCTGACCCAGCAGGCGCTTGCCGCGTCGCTGCCGCCTTCCGCTGCACAGGTGCTCTGCCTTGACGGAGACTGGGCGCGGTTGGCCGAATCTGCCGACACACCGCTGCCCCAGGTCGACGCGGAGTCCCTGGCATACGTTATTTTTACTTCCGGCTCCACGGGACGGCCCAAGGGCGTGCAAATCCCACACCGCGCCGTGGTCAACTTCCTGGAGAGCATGCGCACAACGCCCGGCCTTGCCGCCGGCGACGTGCTGGCGGCGGTGACGACTCTCTCCTTTGACATCGCCGTGCTCGAGCTCTTTCTGCCGCTGGTTACGGGGGCCGAGTGCATCATCCTGAACCGCGAGGTGGCATCCAACGGCAACCTGCTGGCCGAAGCGATCACCGCCGCCAACGTGACGGTCATGCAGGCCACCCCCGCCACCTGGCGCATGCTGTTGACGGCAGGATGGAGCGCACCGGCAGGCTTCCGAGCTTTCTGTGGTGGCGAGGCGTTGCCGCCCGCGCTGGCACAAGCACTGCTCGCCGCCGGCTGCGAACTTTGGAACATGTACGGCCCCACCGAGACGACTATCTGGTCGGCCGTGCAGCGCATTACCGATGCGACGCCACCCATTGTCATCGGCCACCCAATTGCCAATACGCAACTGCATGTACTCAACGCCGCCATGCAACCTAACCCTGTGGGCGTGCTGGGCGAGTTGTGGATTGGGGGTGATGGCCTCGCGCATGGCTACCTGCACCAACCCGACCTGACCGCCGAGCGTTTTGTCGCAGATCCCTTCCGGCATGCTCCTGCCCGCCTCTACCGTACAGGCGACCTGGCGCGCCGCCGGCCCGACGGCGCCGTGGAGATCCTGGGACGCACAGACGACCAGGTCAAAATTCGCGGCTACCGGATTGAGTTGGGCGAGATAGAGGTTGCGTTGACCAGCCACCCGGCCGTGCGCGAAGCCGTGGTGGTGGCGCGCGAGGACGGGCGCGGCGCGCAGAGACTGGTTGCCTATCTCGTCGCCGAGGGCGAAGCTCCGCATGCGGGCGCGCTGCGCCTCCACCTGCGCGCCAGCCTGCCCGATTACATGATTCCCGCGGCGTTCCTGACGCTGGAAGCGCTGCCGCGCACACCCAACGGCAAAGTGGACAGGCGCGCGCTGCCCGCACCCGACGCGCTGCACAGCCGGCGCGATGAACAGGCACGCCCGCCTGCCACCGCCACCGAGAAGGCAATTGCCGCCGTCTGGAACGAGCTGCTGGGCGGTGAACAGGGCACAGTGCAGGCGGGCCTCTACGACAACTTCTTCGACCTGGGTGGCCATTCCTTGCTGGCTATGGAAGCGCTCAGCAAGCTTGACCGGATGCTGGGGGCTAAACTGAATCCAGCGCTGTTGCGTGCACAGACGCTGGGCCAGGTCGCGGCGAGCTATGATGCGCTGCTTTCGGGCGCGCCCGCGGCTGATGCAGGAGCGGCCGATCCAGAGCACGAACACGCACTTGAATCCGGCCTGGGCGGGCGCCTGCTGCGCGCGGTCAGACGTGCGGTGAGCCCTGGTAGCACGACATGAGCGCACAACTGGTCACGAGCACCATCGAGCCCTTCTTCTTTGGGCCACCGACGCGGCAGCTTTACGGCTGCTATCACGAGCCTTCGAGCTGGCCGGTACGCGAGGTGGCCGTCCTGCTCTGCTACCCCTTCGGCCATGAGATGATTCGCTCACACCGCGCCTTTCGTCATTTGGCGGCGCGCATGGCACAAGTCGGTTTTCCCACGCTGCGCTTCGACGCCTATGGCACGGGCGATGCGGCGGGCGACGCGGCCGACACGACCCTGGAAGGCTGGATTGGCGACATCGGTGCAGCGGTCGAAGAACTGCGTGCGCGCAGCGGCGCGGACGCAGTCGTGCTTGCGGGGCTGCGCCTGGGGGCGACGCTGGCGCTGCTGGCGGCCCCCACGGTGCGCGACGTGGCGGGGCTCATCGCATGGGAACCCGTTTGCAGCGGCGTACGCTACCTCGAGGAGTTGCGGGCATTGCACGAGGCCGCTATCAGCCGCTTTTTTGTCCTTCCCAAAGACCACGTAGCCTCATCGCACCCCACGGAATTGCTTGGCTTCGCCATGCCCGCAGCGTTGCGTACGGGCATCGAGCGGACAGACCTTCTGCAGATACCGCCGTTGCGCGGCAGGCCGCAGCTACTTCTCGAAAGTCAGGGCGTCGCGGAGATGGCGGCGCTCGCCGCACATCTGGGCGCGGCCGCACCTGTCACACACGAGATAATCCCAAGTTTTACGGTGTGGGTGGAAGATGTGGACAAGGGGCTGGTGCCACAGCCGCTCATCGAGGCGATGACCCGGTGGCTGGAGGGGACCTTTACATGAGCAATCAAGTGCGCACGCACCACGAGGTGATTGCGCTGACAGCCACCGAGCAAGTTGTCCAGTTCGGCGCCGACAAGAGCCTTGTCGGCATCCTGACGACACCTGCACACAATCCCCGCAGCACGCGACCCGCGGTGGTCCTTCTCAATGCCGGACTGCTGCATCGCGTGGGGCCCAATCGGATCTACGTCACCATTGCGCGCTCGCTGGCAGACGCAGGCTTCACTGTGCTGCGCTTCGACTTCTCGGGCCTGGGTGACAGTGCGCCCCGCGCCGATCACATGCCCTATATTGAGAGCGCACCGAGCGAAGCCCAGGAGGCGATGGAGTTCCTTGCGACAACCACGGGCGCTGAACGCTTTCTGCTCATGGGCCACTGCGCGGGCGCCGGCATCTCGCTGCTCGTGGCGAGCACTGACGCACGCGTGTCGGGCGCGGCGCTGATCAACATGGAGGGAGGCGACGAGGAATGGACCGAGTATGACCGCATGAAAAAGCGGTCACAGCAATATACGCGCGAGTACTCGGGGCGCGCGTTGCTGGACGGCGGCCGCTGGGCCAGGCTGTTGAGCGGGCGCGCGGATTACCGCAGCATTGCGCGCAACGTCTTCAAGGATACGCTCTGGTATCGCATGAAGGGCTACGCTTTCCAGATGCAGCAGGCGTTGCGGGGGCGGCAAGAAGCAGGACACGCCGAGCAGGATGCAAATGCGCAGCGCTATCTGCAGCCCATTGCGGAGCGGGGCGCGCCGCTGCTGCTGCTTCACTCGGAAGGGAG
>CAYRVP010000003.1:0-64342 GCA_964427845.1 uncultured Caldilineaceae bacterium | reverse complement strand
CAACCAGTCAACCGGTCAACCAGTCAACCAGTCGATCATGTGAAATCGCGCCGGCTGAGCAGATGCGCCCTGCGCGTCGGCTCGGGCATGCGGTAGTGCGTTTGTGTTGCCAGCACCACGTCCACCGCCTCGGGCAGCGTAATGCGGTGGCCAACGCTCACGAAGAGCGGCTTGACGCCCGCATGTGTGCGCAGCACCACGCCGATCTGCTCGAGGCCGTCGTAAAGCGGTGTTTGCGCGCCTGCCGTGTCGGCGGGCGGCGCATAGGCGCCCACCAATTTCGACTTGGCTACGCCCACCACGGGTGCGTCGAGCAACACGCCCAGGTGCGCGGCCATCCCCATGCGCCGGGGGTGCGCCACCCCGTGCGCATCGGCCATGATCAAGTCGGGCAGCGCATCAAGATTCTCGAGCGCGCGCAGCACGGCGGGAATTTCCCGAAAACTCAGCAGGCCGGGCACGTACGGGAACGCAGCCGGGCCGCGCCAGCGCGCCTCTGCGACAAGCTCAAGGGATCCAAAGTCAAGCACCACGACAGCGGCCTGCACCTCGCCGCGCTGCACGCTGACGTCGACCCCGGCCACGGTGCGCGGCGGGCCATGCAAGGGTAGCGGCCGCACAAGCGCGGCCAGTTTGCGCTGAATGTCAACGGCCTGCGCAGGCGTCACATTCCACGCGTGGGCATGATGCAGCGGCAGAGCGATCATGCGGTCTGCAGCCACGCCTCAATCTGCGCACGCGTGATTGCCCAGTCGAAGTGCTGAATCGCGTGGATGCCGAGCACCTGCGCCGCTTCGACATTTTCGAGAACGTCGTCCACGAAGAGCGCGTGGCGCGCATCGACATCCAGCAATTCCAGCGCCAGACGATAGACGGCCGGGTCGGGTTTGCCCACGCCAAGTTCACTGCTCATCATCACAAGGTCAAAGCTGCGCAACTCGGGGACGCGCGCATCGAGCCAGCGTACGTGCGCCTCGTTGGTGTTGCTGATGACCGCAACAAGGAGATCCGGGCGGCGTTCAAGTTCCAGTGCATAGGCGAGCGCGGCTTCGTCGCGTCTGATGCCCGGGGTGAAGGCTGCGAAAAACGCACTTGCATCGGCTGTCGCCCCGGCAAACGCGCGGAAATGGGCATGGAGTGCTTCGGCGCCCATGCGCCCCGCCGTGAGATCACTCTCCAGGTTATGCAGGAGTGCGCCGCCGGCTCCGCGCGCACTCTGGCCGTTGCTGCATATGGCGGCCAGGCCGGCTATGGTTTGTGCGTGCTCATAGCCAATGAGGACGCGGCCCAGGTCAAAGAGAATCGCCTTCATAGGGATGCGGATATGCGTGCGCGATGCGGTGAGATAAGGGTATTCACGATGGCGAATTGTCGAAACGTGCAGCCTCATGTATCCTACCACCGCGCCGCGCGCTTGGGCAATTGCCGTGGATTCCGCGCCGCCGGCGCACGTACAGCCGCAGCGTGCAACGCTCGATGCGTACGCAGCCTGCGGTTCAGCAAGCCTCGCAATCCCACGCATGAAAGAGTCTATTCCCGCGTGCCCGTATTTGCCCTGAGCTTGATACTCATTGCCCTGGTTGGGCCACTGATGGCGGCGCTGAGGCCCCATCGTTACCGCCATAGCGGCTGGCTTGCCGCGCTTGTGCCCGCCGTGGTCTTTGGCTGGCTGCTGCTGCAGGCCCCTGCGATAGCGGCCGGCAACGCGCTCACCGAGAGCCATGGCTGGGTGCCTGAACTCGGCCTCGAACTGAGTTTTCGGCTTGATGGCCTGTCGCTGCTCTTCGCGCTGATCGTGACGGGCGTAGGCGCGGGCATTGCCGTCTATACGGGCTACTACTTTGAGGACGACAAGCGCCTCGCCTATTTCAACGTGCTCCTCTTCCTCTTCATGGCCTCCATGCTGGGGTTGGTGCTTTCGGATAATCTGCTGGGTCTCTTCTGCTTTTGGGAGGGGACGAGCATCACCTCCTACCTGCTGATTGCCTTCAAGACAACTTCAAGGTCGGCGCGTGAGGGCGGTCGCCGTGCGTTCATCGTAACGGGGCTGGGCGGTTTGGCCATGCTCGCGGGCATGATCCTGCTGGGCACAGCGGCGGGCACCTATTCGATCAGCGGCATTCTCGCAGCCGGGCAGGGGGGCGCGCTGCTTGGCCACCCCTACATCACGCCTGCGCTGATTCTGGTTATGCTGGGCGCATTTACCAAGTCGGCGCAGTTCCCCTTTCACTTCTGGTTGCCCGGTGCAATGTCGGCGCCCACGCCGGCCAGCGCCTACCTGCATTCGGCCACGATGGTCAAGGCGGGCATATTCCTGCTCGCGCGCCTGCACCCGGCGTTCCACAGTGCGCCGCTGTGGACACCTACGCTGATCACCGTTGGCGGCATCACCATGCTGTTGGGCGCGGTGAGCGCGCTGCGCTACTCCGACATGAAGGCGCTGCTGGCATACGCGACGGTGAGTTGGCTGGGCGTGTTGACGATGCTGCTCGGCGTCCCCGTCACCTACGCACCCATGGCGGTGGCGATGGGAGTGCTGGCACATGCGCTCTACAAGGGGCCGCTCTTCCTGGCGGCGGGCATTGTGGACCATGCAACAGGCACGCGCGACCTGCGCCGCCTCTCGGCCCTCATGCGGCCGCTGCCGTGGGTCGCGGCGGTGGTCTTCATCGCCGCGCTGAGCATGGCGGGTGTGCCTCCACTGCTCGGCTTTGTTGCCAAGGAGCTGCTGCTGGAGAGCGCGCACAAGCTGGGTGAAGTCTACGGCGCGGCCGGCGAGTGGACGGCGCTGGTGGCAATTGTGATCGTGGCCGCGCTGACGGTGGCAGTCGCACTCAAACTGGCCTGGGAGCCCTTTGTGCGCAGCGAGAATGCGCTGCCGCCGCAGAGCGATGAGGCGCTCGCGCCTCTCCGTGTGCACCACAAGCCGCGCTTCGCGTTTGTGTTCCCTGCGCTGATGATTGCTTCGCTCGGCGCGCTGCTGCCCTTTTTCCTGGAACCGCTGGGCAAGTATGTGCTGGCGCCTGCGGCCAACGCGATTGCGGGTAGCGATACAGGTGTGGAGCTGGCACTATGGCATGGCTTCAACCTCGTCTTCACCGTGAGCATGGTTGCACTGACGCTGGGACTTGGCTTCTTCCTGCTGCGCCATGCGATCTACGGGTGGCTCAATCGTGCGCCCGCAATGCTCAGTGGGCTGGCAGCCTTCAACCGCACCAATCAGGCCATCGTCGACTTCGCCCGCTGGCTTACGCGCAGGGTGCAGGGTGGCACAATGGCTTCGCAAATTAGCGTCACGCTGCTTGCGGCCGCCGGCGTGGCCGCGCTGGCGCTCGCGCGCGCCGAATCGGTGCGTTATCAGCAACTAATCTTCGGCACGCTGCCCTCGATACCCGAGGTCGTGCTGGCGATCATGGCGATGATCGCGGCTGTGGTCACCGTGCGGGCGCGCAACCGCCTCAGCGCTATCATCAGCCTGGGCGTGGTGGGCGTTACGGTGACTCTCTATTTCATCTTCTTCAGCGCGCCCGACCTGGCGCTGACGCAATTGCTTATCGAATTGCTGACGGTAGTACTGCTGGTGCTCGTCTTCTTTCGCCTCAAGCCCGATCGCCTGCCGCCTGCGCCGCGTCGGGTGATGGCATACCAGATTTTCGTCGCTGTAGCCATGGGGGTATTCGGCTTCACATTGGTGCTGCTCAATGCCGTCATCCAGGTTGCACCCTCGATATCAGACTATTACGAGCGCTTCTCCGTCCCATACGGCAATGGCGGCAACATTGTCAATGTGATTCTGGTTGATTTCCGTGGCTATGACACCCTGGGCGAGATGACTGTGCTGGCGATTGCGGCGGTAGGTGGCTTCGCACTGCTGCGCGCACCGCGTATGGCAGCCCTGCAGCGCCGCTTGCTGCGCCGCCTCAGCCGTGACGGCCCTGCCACCGAGGGTGGGGTCAGTGCAGTTGTTGCGGTTGCTGAACAGGAGCGGGCAGCCCCATGATAGAACTCTACCTGCGGCTGCTTGACCGCGTGCTGACGCCACTGCTGCTGCTGATTGGCATCGTACTCTTGCTGCGCGGCCACGATGCGCCAGGCGGCGGCTTCATTGCCGCGCTCATGGTTTCGTCGGCCTTTGTCCTGCAGATCCTTGCCAATGGTGCGAAGGTGATGCGCGATCGTATCGGGCGCACGTTGCAGACGATGATCGCATTGGGCATCCTGCTTGGGGTTGGCTCGGCGCTGCTGGGGTTGTTCACAGGCCTGGGCTTCTTCCACGCCATCTGGTGGACGATAGAACTTGGCCCCATTCACTACAAGATTGGCACGCCCGTGACTTTTGACCTGGGCGTCTTCCTGGCCGTTACGGGCGCAACGGTCTCCTTCACCCTGGGTTTGAGTGCGAATGTGCTGGAGACGGTAGACGAACCACGCCTCGGCAGACCGCCGCTTAATCCGACCAGCCAGCTGGGCAGCGGGCACGAGGAGGCGCAATGACCTCGATCGTACTCGCGTTCCTTGTGGCCGTACTGCTTGCCACCGGCAGCTTCATGGTGATGCGCCGCAATCAGGTCAAGCTGATACTGGGCTTTGCGCTTCTGAGCCACGGTATCAACCTCATGCTTTTCGGTTCGGGCGTACTCCTGCGCGGCGCCACGCCCATTTTCGAGGACAAAGAGAACTTCGCGATTGCACTGGCCACCCGCCCCTTTGCCGACCCGCTGCCCCAGGCGCTTATCCTGACAGCCATCGTCATCAGCTTTGGCCTCACTGCCTTCATTGTTGTGCTGGTGAGCCGCCGTGATGCGCTGACCGGTACGGACGTTGTTCCCGGTGAGTTGGCTCGCTACGTCAATGCTGAAGACCCTTTCCACACCACCAGCCGCGAGCCGATTCTGGATCTTCTTTTTTCCGACGTGTCGGATGACTATGACATTCTTCAGTTTGAACTGGACGAGATTTACGACTTGAATGAACCGCTGCCCGCCGAAGCCACCGACACGACTGTCGAATCATCCACACCCGAGTAGTCAGTTCGGTACAGGTTTCTTTCGAGCGCGCTTCACTTTTCACCTATCTGGAGTCCCTTCTTGCTGGAATTGCTGCGCACCATCCCCTTTGCACCCACATGGTTGGCGCTGCCCGTGGCGTTGCCAATGGTTACAGCCGGCTTGCTGTTGCTGGTGGCGCGCCTTGGCTTTGGACAGCGCTTCGAACTGCAGCGTTGGCTGGCGGGCATTGCGGCCGCGCTCTGTGTCCTGGTTGCGCTTCTCGTCCTTGCCCACACGACGGCAGGTGACGAAGGTGCACGCATTGTGTATCAGATGGGGGGCTGGCCGGCGCCCTTTGGCATCACCCTGATTGCCGACGGCTTTACGGCGATTATGCTCCTCATGACGGCCATTCTCGTGGTCGCCGTAGTACCCTTTGCTGCTGGCACGCTTGACCAGCATCGCGAGAGCATGGGCTTTTACCCTCTCACATTGCTGCTGCTCATGGGGATGAACGGCGCCTATCTCGCGGGTGATCTATTCAATCTGTACGTCTTCTTCGAAGTGCTGCTCACTTCGAGCTTCGTGCTGCTCACGCTGGGCGGCACGCCTGGGCAGATTAACGGCGGCATCCGTTATGTGGTGCTTAATCTCATGGCATCGCTCGTGTTTCTGTCGGCGGCGGGCGTTGCCTACGGAACACTGGGCACGCTGAACATGGCGCAGATGGCGCAGCGGCTGGACATCGCGCCCGAAGAGGTGCGCCTGCTGCTGGCAGGTCTCATGCTGGTGGCCTTTGGCAGCAAGGCGGGGATCTTCCCGTTCTTCTTCTGGCTGCCCGCCTCGTATCACACACCTCACCCTGTGGTGACGGTGCTCTTTGGCGGCACCCTCACCAAGGTGGGTGTCTACACGCTCTTCCGCCTCTTCCCCCTCTTCTTCCCTGGCCTGCTGGTGGCGTGGCAGCCCCTCATTCTCACAATCGCCGCGCTCACCATGCTCATTAGCGTGCTGGGCGCGTTAGTCCAGCCAACAATCCGCCGGCTGATTAGTTTCGACATCATCAGCCAGGTTGGCTTCATGTTGCTGGCGCTGGGGATTGCGCTGGATCCTGACGCGCCCGTCCCGGGCTTTGCGCTGGCGGCGGGCATCATCTTCATCATTCACAACATGCTCGTCAAGACCGCGCTGCTCATGGGTGGTGGCCTGGCCGAACTGGAAATGGGGAGCGGCAACCTGGGCGCGATTGGAGGGCTCGCCGCCAAACGGCCTTATCTGGCGGGCATATTCTTCGTCGCGGCCTTTTCGCTGGCCGGCATTCCGCCGTCGAGTGGTTTCGTAGGCAAGCTGAGCCTGCTGCAAGCCAGCCTCAGCGTCCATCAATACTGGATTGCCGGCATCAGTCTGCTTGTAAGTCTGTTGACAACGATGGTGATGATTCGCCTCTGGCAATATATCTTCTGGGGCGAATTCTCGAGTGGCCACGCGCAGTGGACACCCCTGCGCAAGGCCCATGCCACCTGGCTCACGCAGGGGCCAATGACTGTGCTGGTGGCGCTGAGCCTGGCACTGGGCATCTTCTTTCGCCCCGTGCTAGACATCGCGCAGACTGCGGCACGGCAGGTCCTTGATCGCGACGGCTACATTGCCGCAGTTGCGCCCATGGCTGACACCCCGATTGAGCCACATATTGTTGGGTCAGAGAGTGCGGAGCCGCACCCATGAAGATGTGGCAGAGTTTCAGCATCAATCTATTGCTGACGATCACATGGGGATTGCTTCAGGGAACGACCTCCGTTCTGGGGTTTCTCGTAGGCTTCATCCTCTCGTTCCTGGTCACGTGGCTGGTCAGCCCCAGCTATGGCACGCGCAGCCTGCGCGCGCTTGCGTTTGTCTTTTTCGTAACGTGGCAAATTGTACTGAGCGCCGTGCGCGTAACGCGTGTGATCCTTGGCCCGCAGGGACGCGTGCAGCCGGGCATCGTCGCCATCCCGCTCGTCTTGCGCAGCCGCGCTGAAGTATTGATCCTCGCCACGGTGATTACGCTCACACCGGGCACAATTTCGGTTGAGACCGGCACCGACACCCAGGGCAGGATTGTGCTCTTCGTGCATGCGCTGGAAATGGGCGACCCTGCGGCTCTGCGCCAGTCGATCAAGGCGGATTTCGAGACGCGCATCCTCGGTTTCATGCGCGACGGGGTGCGCGTGGGCAGGGAGAGCGGTGCACAATGACATTCGCAATGTGGGCCGAAACGCTGATGGCCGTCGTCAGTGTTTCGATGTTCATCTGCTTTGTGCGCCTGTATATGGGGCCAACCACGCCCGACCGCACGGTGGCATTTGACCTGATTTCGGTGCACGCGGTGGGGCTGCTTGTGCTGGCGTCCATGCGCTTCGAGGACCAAGTGCTGCTGGATGCAGCGCTGATTACGGCGATCCTCGGTTTCCTGGGCACGGTGATGTTCGCGCACTTCATCGAGCAGTCGCCCTCGGGCGACGAGGAGGATTAGGCAGTGGCTGTGAGCGATTTCATCGTCCTCATCCTCGCGGCGCTGGGCGCACTGCTGCTGCTGGTGAGCGCAGTCGGCACGGTGCGCCTGCAGGGCGTGCACCAGCGCATGCAGGCGGCGAGCGTGGGTACGGCGCTGGGCATTACGCTGCTGCTGCTGAGCGCAGGAATCCATTTCATCGCCTCGGCTGAGATGGGATTGATGATCCTGCTCATCATCTTCTTTGCCGTCACCAGCCCGATTGCCACCACGGCCATGGCGCGTGCAGCCTACAGGCGCCTGCCCCACACCACGCACGCCTACCTTCTGCATGACGACATGGCCGATCCTGCCTATACGCCAGATTATGCGGCGCGCGAGGCGGACGGCGGCGACACCCTGCAGGTGACGGCAGATCCTGCCCCATCCGCACCAGACAATCCGGCGGCCCAGCCCGCCCAATCCTGAGGACCCCGTTCATGGCTTTCGACTTTGATGTGATCATTGACAGGCGCAACTCGGACAGCGCCAAGTGGAACTACGTGGCCGAGGATGTGCTGCCCATGTGGGTGGCTGACATGGATTTCTACTCGCCGCCCCCCATTGTCGAGGCGCTGCAGCGGCGCGCCGCCGCGGGCGTCTTTGGCTATGCTTCGCACTTCCCCGCCCTTTACGAGACGATTCGTGCGCGCCTGCAGCGCCTCTACGGCTGGTCCGTGACGCAGGAGGAGATTGTGCTGCTGCCCGGCCTCGTCTCGGGGCTGAATGTGATCGCGTCCGCCGTCGGTGCGCCCGGCGACGGCGTGCTGGCGAACACGCCTGTCTATGGCCCCTTCCTCAGCGCACCTGCCAACCAGAAGCGCACGCTGCAAACCGCGCAGCAGACGTTCGTTCAACGCAAAGACGGCACGCTGCATTACGAGGTGGACTTTGACGCTCTCGAGGCGGCGATAGAGCCGGCCACGCGTCTGGCCTACCTGTGCAGCCCGCACAATCCCACCGGGCGCATGTGGACGCGCGCCGAACTCGAGTGCTTTGCCGGCCTCGCCGAGCGCCACGATCTCGTGCTCTGCTCCGATGAGATTCATTGTGACCTGCTGCTTGACGACGGCCCGCACATTCCCGTGGCCACGCTCTCGCCCGAGGTTGCGCAACGCACAATCACGTTGCTGGCCCCCAGCAAGAGCTTCAATATGCCGGGGCTGGGCGCAAGCCTGGCGATTGTGCAAAACGCGGCGCTGCGCAAGCAGATGGAGCGCGCCGGCGGCGGGATTGTGCCTCACCTCAACCTCATGGGCGCGCACGCCATGGAGGCGGCGTATGGCGCATGTGACGACTGGCTGGCCGAGTTGCTGGTCTATCTGCGCGCCAACCGCGACTTTGCCGTGGAGTTCATCCAGACGCAGATGCCGCAATTGCGCTGCACGCGCCCCGAGGCAACCTACCTGCTGTGGATTGATTGCCGCGCCGCCAGGCTGCCAATCTCGGCCGAAAAGTTCTTCCGCGAGCAGGCGAAAGTGGCCCTGAATGACGGCGCGTGGTTCGGCGCAGGCGGTGAAGGTTTTGTGCGCCTCAACTTCGGCTGCCCACGCGCCACGCTGGTTGAGGGGCTGACGCGCATGAGGGATGCGCTGGCAAAGGTATAGGTCCGTAGCCGCCGGCCACGAGCCGGCGCTCTCCCACAGCGAAACGATGCGTGCATGTGTAGTGCGCCGGCCCGTGGCCGGCGCACCGCACGATCCCCCCTTCCCCCGCGCCCCCAACCCTGCTATACTGTAGCCACGCCGCGCGCACGCGCGGTGAGTGACCTGCCGTTCGTCGCCCATCATCGTTCCTGCTGCGCTTGCGCAGAACGCCGCCGCCATGAGCCTCTACGAACGCGTCCCACAGATTGACCTCTCGCCCGAATTCAGCGACCCACCCTACAGCCCCTTCGCTGTGAGGGACTATCTGCGCCTGCTCGGCGACCTCTTCTATTTTCCCCAGGCCGTGCGCGATTACGTGCGCGGCTATGCGCGCGCACTGCGCAGCGAGTGCAGCCCACCCCGTACGCGTGCGCCCGGCGCATGGGGTGCATGGCTGCGCGACAACCCCGTCCAGACTGATTTCCTGTGGATGGTGGCGCTGCTTGGCGTGCTGCTGATCCTCGTGGCTATCAACGCTGCTGGTTTGGTGGCAGCGGCGCTGGCGTCGTCGGCTGTGCCTCTGGGTGCGATGGCATGGGCCATGCTGCTCGCGATCGTCTCCCTCTTCATCATGCTGGCGATTGGCGTTGTGGGCGATGAGGCGGGCGCGCTGGCCCCATTTGCACTGCCTGCGGCGTTGGCGCTGGGGCTGGCATGGCTCGCCGCCGCCGCCGCCCCAACCCTCGACATTGGTGCGGGCTTCGCTGGTGTGGCGCTACTTGTGATTGTGGCGGCGCTTGCCTTTGGCGTTGCGGCGGCCGCGCTCTGCGCAACAGCGTCTGTGGGCGTCAATGGCATTTGGACACATGCTGCCGTGGCAACCATCGTTGCGCTGCTGCTGGCCGTGGCTGTGGGCGTCACAGTGTGGCCCGCCGCGGTGGAAACGCGCCGTGCCGGTCCGCTGCTGGGCGATTTGCTGGGCCTCGTGCTGCTGGCCGCGCTTGGCTACGTCGCCGGTGCTCTTCGTGTAGACGACTACCTGCTGCACGTGCGCTACCCCGGCGCCAACCCTGCGCCCGAAGATTGGCTGGCAATCGCGCGTGTGACGCCGCTGCCGCTGCCCCATCTGCACGGCCACATGACCGCCTGGCTCGATTTTGAGTGGCAGCAGGGCATTGACAACTGCGTCTCGTTGTGGTGGTTCACGGGTCAGCAGGGGAGTGTGCGCGGAGCCATGCACGAATTGCTGCGTGGCGACCATCCTGTGGCTGCGCCGCCTGACCCAGCCATCAAGCTTGAAGTCGCGGCAGACAAACAGGCAGCGCGTTCCCTGGCCATGGTAGCCCGCGCCGCCGACGAGCCGGCGCGCTATCCTTTCGCCATGTTCTCCTACGCGCCGACCAATCTCCCCGACCTGATGCATGGTGTCTTGGCGGGCAGGGGCCTGCGTGAAATGGGCGCAGCCGTCGCCGCGTCGCCCTCCGTGCAGCGTCGGCTAAAGCGTCAGAGACTGCGCCAGGGCGCTGCGCAGCGCGGGCTTGTGCGTCCACAGCCGGTGGAGACGCCCGAACAGGCGCTGGTGGCCGGCTTCTGGTACCTGGGGCGCGGTGCCCTGCCCGATGCGCTCGCCGCGTTCCGCAAGGTGCCGCCGGGGCCACAGAGCAACGAGATGGTCACGATTGTGCAGACACTGCACGAACTGGGTAGCCAGGAGAATCTGCTGTCCAATGCACCGCGACCGCTGCCGCAGCGACCGTTCAAGCCATTCCGGCCGGCCGCGTGGCAGGCGCTTGACGGCGTAAGCGAAGTGGTGCGCTTTGCCACGCTGGCCCGCCAGGCGGTTACGCCTGCGCGGCGCACGGTGGCGGCGCAGCGGGCCATGCGCGAACTTGAGGCGCTGCGCGAACCCAAGCCGCCCGTAACGGCTGAGGTGCGCTATGTGCAGCAACTGGCAGATCTGTGGGCAGCGGACCTTGAGGATTGGATGGAGAGCGCGACCCCGCCCGAACCGCAAGGCCCCGTGGAAAACCCCTTCCTTTACGCCGAGCCGCTGCGCTCGGGACGGATGTTTGTCAACCGGGCGCGCGAACTGGCGGCGCTAGGGCAGGCGTGGCAGAGCGGCAACCTGCAGCCCGTGCTGCTGCACGGCGGCCCTCTCATCGGCAAGACGTCACTTTTATTCGCCGCCGAGCGCGCCATGCCCTCTGTTGAATTGGCCTGGTTCCATCTGGGCCACACCGACCGCAAGCGCATGGCGTTACCCCAGGTGCTGGCCGCTGTCGAAGAGGCGGTGCGCCACACCTCCGTCCTTGAACTGGCGAGTTTAGCGCCCGGCCGCGCTGCGCCCGCAGCCTCATTGGCCACCGCCGGTGTTGATGTCTATGCCGACGCCGAGCGCATCGTGCGGCGTGGCTGCGCGCTGCTACAGCCGCGCAACATGGTGCTCGTATTCGATGATTTCGACGCCGCTGCCACGTCGCTGCGCAGTGAAGTCGCGCTGCCCGCCTTCCTTGATTTTCTCGCCCACCTCTTCCAAACGATTACCAACTTCTCCATTGTCTTCGTCTACGCACGACCTCCCGAGGCTTCGGCGCAGCAGATGACAGGGGCTTTCGCCGAGTCGCTGCGCACTATTTCGCTCGGGCCAATGGGTGCTGCCGAGGTCGCGCGCCTGCTGCGTCCGCCCGGCTTTGCACTCTACTTTGATGATGGCGCGACCGCCACTGTGGTCGATGCGACCGGTGGCCATCCCTATCTTGTGCAACTGCTGGGCAATGCGGTGGTGGAGCGCTTCAATCACCACGCGGCGCAGCGGCAGGGGGATTCGCTGATTTGCCTGGACGATGTGGAGGCGGTGCTCGCCGACCCCGAGTTTGTGCGGCGCGCCGAGGGACTTCTGCGGCGCGTGGCGCACACTGGCGGATCCGAGTCCAGCCCGCCGGTGCGCACGCACCTGGAACAGGAAGTGCGTGAGCCGCAGCAGACGACAGTGCGCGGCGAGTAAACAAAACCGTCCACAGAATTACAGCGCTCTTTGTAGCGGAAGGCCTCCCGGCCTTTACTTTGCGGCGTCGGAATGCGCGGCCACCAAAGTAAAGGCCGGGAGGCCTTCCGCTACGCTGTCGCTTCGTTTTCATCCTGCGCTGTGCAGATAAGGCATGAATCTGTATGCACGGGCTGCTCTTAGTCGGCAGGGGCGCTGCCGAGGACCAGGGCGTCGCGTGTGCGCTGCGCCCGCACTACGACAATTGCCACGACGGCCACCAGCGCGTAAATGACAGCCGTCCCGGCGAAGACGCCGCGATAACCCGCACCGGCGGCAATCGCAGCGGCGATCATGGGGGCCACCGTGCGCGCCGATGCCTGCACGCTGTTCTCCAGCCCGTAGGTCGCGCCCTGACTGCCCTGGGGCGACCAAAGGCTCATGAGCGCAGCTGTGGCGGGGATCAGCCCGCCCATGGCGACGCCTGCCAGCGCCTGGAAGAAGATGAGCTGCTGCGGTGAGGTGACGAAGATCTGCGGAATTTGGAGGACGGCGGCGGCGATAGCTGCGCCGATCAGCACGCGATTGTGGCCGTAGCGGTCGCCCACGCGCCCAAGAAACACGGCGCTGAGTGCGCTGGTGAAAGCTGCGGCGCCGATCGCAACGCCGGTGAGCGCCGCGGCGCCGGCCTCTACGCTGTTGTTCAGCCCAAGCACAAAGAGGGCCAGAATTGGCGTTATCAGCGTGGCGCCCAGGCTGCGCAGGAAGGTGAGGCCGTAGAGGCCGAACATCCCCGGCGTTCCGATGATGTGGCGATAACCCTCCCAAAAGCCCTCGCGCTGCGCACGCGTAACGGGCACAAATTCCTCCTGCACCAGAAAGACAACAGCCAGCCCCGCCAACCCCAGCAGTACGCCCGTAATCCAGAAGCTCTCGCGAAATCCAAAGGCTTCGCCCAGCAGCCCGCCGATGATGGGGCCGCCGGCCACACCCACCCAGCGCGCCATGTTGGATGTGCCTAGCGCCGTGCCGATATACTCCCGCGGCGTCGATGCCGCCACCAGTGCATTCGTGGCGGCAATCACCCCTGTGACGGCCCCTTGCAGCGCGCGCAGGATGACCAGCTGCTCGGCGCTTTGCACCATGCCCATCGCGGCCATAATCAGCGCGCCGCCAATCGTGGCGCGCGCCAGCATCAGCTTGCGGCCGCGCCGGTCGGCCACTGTTCCCCAAATAGGGGCGGCGACCATCATCGTCACTGCCTGCGCGGAGAAGACCATTCCCGCCCAGAATTCGAGCGAACCGCGTGTGGCAATGCCAAGCTCGCGTACATAGAGAGGCAGAAAGGGGTATACGAGGCTGAATCCGGCTGTGGAGAGGAACTGCACAACGGTCAGCACAACGAGGTTGCGTTTCCAATTGACCTGCGTAGGGTGCTGCGCGTGCATGAGGTAACTCGCTGCCAGCCGGCCATCGGGCCGGTCACCTGCGCACAGCGCGTGGCGGGTGCGCTACTTGTTCAACTGCTGCAAGAGATCGATGCTCAGGTAGGCCATGAGGCCCAGGATGATGTTGTAGGTGGCGTGGAGCACCATTGCCGTGGAGGTGTTCTGGCGCATGCGCACCAGCCCCAGCACCAGTCCCAGCACGAAGACAATCGCCGTGGAGAGGGTGATGCCATAGTTGCTGTGCAGGAGTGCGAAGAGTGCCGCCGTCAACAGGAGCCCCAGGCGGGGCTGTGCGGCCCCACGCATAAGCGTCTCCTCTCCCAGCGCGGCGGCCAACCCCAGGGTGAGGATGCCCCACCAAGACGAGAAGAGCGGCCCCAATAGTTGCTCGGTCAGTTCCTCCACGTCGGCATCGGCGGCAAATCCCAGCGCCATGGCAACAGCCTGAATGGTGAAAACGACACCGACCATGACGAAGGCCAGCCCAATCCCCAGCAACAGCTGTCGCACGGTGGGCCAAACCAGGCCCAGACGGCTGAGCGTTTCGCGCCAGCCACGCCGCAGCGGCCAGCCCACACCCACAAATGCCAACAGCGCCATGAGAATCTGCTGTCCCCATATCGAAACGAAACTGGTCACAGGCGCGCCCGCCTCCTCCGCCTGCGCGATCATTGTGGACAAGTTGGAGAGCCCTACGCCAATCGTGATCAGTATGTTGATAATGACGAGCATCGTCATGCTGAGCGCAACTGCGTGTACGGGGCTCTTGGGGTCAATGGGGATGTAGCGGGCGCAGAGGCGGCGCACGGCGGGCAGCAGCAGGAAGATGCCCATGATGCCGGGCAGCAGCAGTCCCCACGCCGCAAGCAAGGGATTGTCGACCATTGTGCCCAGTGGGTTGTCGGCAAAGAGATGTGGCTGCGTGCGGCTGAGGGTGGTGTAGGCCAGAAGCCCCAACGCGCCGAAAATCACCGCCACGTAGAGCGCAACCAGGGCCACATAGGCCATCACCCTGAAGATGGTGGCGGTGTCGTCCTGCGGTTGGGTGGCTGGAGCAGCCCGGAGCGGGTCGGCCGCGTACGCTTCAGAAGCCAGAGCGGCTGTCTGCATGTCGCGACGGCGCGCGCGTTCCGCTGCGTTGGCAAGCAGCAGAATGACGAAGAGCGGAAGAAAGGTAAAGGCGAGACCGGCAAGTTCGCTCATGGGGACCTTGTGCTTGCTTAGGATGGACGATGCAGGCGTGCGCTGCGCCTTGCAAGCAGTGTAAGCCCCGCAACGCACGCCGCCAAACTGAAGGCATGCGCCCTGGCCAATACGAGCCCGATTTAGGCGAACTGCTCGACAACACACTCGGGGTCGGGTAGAATGGCAGCACGCGCTGGTGTTGGCGCGGGCCGTGCGCTACTCGCATTGCCGGGACCTGGATACATGGGAAACCAACATATGACGGAAGCAAATGAAGCAGTTCGCGACCCCACAGCCTCCCTCGAGATGCAGGATGCAAACGCGCTGAATGACTATCACAACGCGGCAGCCAATGGCCTGGATGCGGTGCAGCCTGTCGCTCCGGTCGTCATTCCGCCAGTTTCTGTGCATCCGCAACTCGACCTGCGGTCGCTCTCGCTTGATGCTCTCTCCACATCCGAGCAAGTCTACTTCTACGAGCTTTCGTGGCTCGACTTCAACTGGCGTGTTCTCCAGGAAGCGAGCGACGACCGGAATCCGCTGCTCGAGCGCGTCAAGTTCATCGCGATTTCCGCCAGCAACCTGGATGAGTTCTTCAGCAAGCGTGTGGGCGGCCTCAAGCGGCAGGATGCGGTGGGTTTGCACAACCTCAAGCTCGAAGGGTTGACGCCGGCCGAGAAACTTGTGATGCTCTCGCAGGCGGCGCGACCCATGGTCGAGCGCCAGAGCGAGTGCCTGCTCGACCAAATCCTGCCGGCGTTGGCCGAGCACGGCGTGCGTTTGCTCAATTACAGCGATTGCAGCGCCGAGCAGCAGGCGCGACTCGATGAGTACTTCGAGAAGGTGATCTATCCCACGCTAACGCCGCTGGCCGTGGATCCCGGCCACCCCTTTCCCTTCATCAGCAACATGAGCCTGAGCCTGGGTGTGCAACTGCGCAACCCAGCCACGGATGAAGTCTACTTCTCGCGCCTCAAGGTGCCCGCCAATCGGCCACGCTGGACGCCACTGGATACGCCCATGCACTTTGTGCCGCTGGGACAGATCATCGTGGCCAACCTGGATCGCCTCTATCCCGGCATGGAGGTCATGACAGCTTATACCTTCCGCGTCACTCGCAACGCCGATATTGCCCGCAACGAGGAAGAGGCCGACGACCTCCTCGAAATGATCAACGACGAACTGCGCGAACGGCGCTTCGCCCCCGTGGTGCGACTGGAAGTCGATGCAGCCATGGAAGACAGCATGGTTGAGTTCCTGCGCAGCGAGCTTGAACTGGACCCCATGGATGTTTACCGCATTCGTGGGCCGCTGCGGCAGACCGACCTCTTTGCGCTAGCGGAGTTGAATCTGCCACACCTCAAGTTTGAGCCATGGACCCCCATGACGCCGCCCCGCTTCATGGGCATCGACCGCGACGCGCGGCCCTCCGACCTCTTTGCCGCAATCCGCCAGGGCGATATCCTGCTCCATCACCCCTACCAGAGCTTCACGGCGAGCACACAACAGTTCATCGAAATGGCGGTGCGCGATCCGCAGGTGCTTGCCATCAAACAAACGCTCTACCGCACGAGCAATGATTCGCCGATTGTGACGGCGCTCATTCAGGCAGCCGAGCGCGGCAAGCAGGTGGCGGTGCTGGTTGAGGTGAAGGCGCGCTTTGACGAGGAGCGCAACATCGAATGGGCGCGCAAGCTTGAAGATGCGGGCTGTCACGTGGCTTATGGCCTTGTTGGCCTCAAGACACACTCAAAAATCTCGCTGGTGGTGCGCGAGGAGGATGAAGGCGTGCGCACCTATTTTCACATCGGCACGGGCAACTACAACCCCAAGACGGCCACGCTTTACACGGACATCGGCCTCATCTCATGTCAGCCCGAGATCGGCGCCGACATCCTCGACCTCTTCAATTACCTCACGGGCTACAGTCGCCAGAGTTCGTACCGCAAGCTGCTGGTTGCCCCGGTGACGATGCGCCACCGCTTCATGGAGATGATTGAGGGGGAGATTGCCCACGCTCAGGCCGGACGCGGCGCACGCATCATCGCCAAGATGAACACGCTGGATGACCCCACGGTTGTACAGAAACTCTATGAGGCGAGCCAGGCGGGGGTAAGCATCGACCTGATTGTGCGCGGCAACTGCCGTCTGCGCCCTGGCATTCCCGGCGTAAGCGACAACATCCGCGTCATTAGCGTGATTGGGCGCTTTCTTGAGCACTCGCGCATCTTCTACTTCGAGAACGACGGTGCGCCGCTCTACTACATCAGCAGCGCCGACTGGATGCGCCGCAACCTGAGCAATCGTGTGGAAGCCGCCTGCCCGATTGAAGACCCGCGCCTGCATGAGCAGTTGCAGCACATCCTGCAGGTTTCGCTCACGGATCACCGCCAGGCGTGGGAGATGCAGCCCGACGCCAGCTACCGCAAGCGCGTGCCCGACGACGCCAACAGCCCCTTCGCGCTAGGCACGCACCTCTCGCTGATGGAATATACGCGCGTCACCACGAAGCAGAGTCTGATTCGGGCCGCGCGCTAACGGCGGGATGACTGGGGGGCTGGTGGACTAGTTGACTGGTTGACTGGTGGACTGGTTGACTGGTGGACTGGTTGACTGGTGGACTGGTTGACTGGTTGACTGGTTGACTGGTGGACTGGTGGACTGGTGGACTGAATAGACTACGCGATAGCGGCGCCATGCACTGAGCACTGGGCGCCGCTATCGCGTAGTCTTCTCAGTCCACCAGTCAACCAGTCAACTAGTCCACAAGTCAACCAGTCACCCAGTCTACCAGTCAACCGGTCATCCCGCCGTCACCCCAGCATCTCGGCCACGCCGTCGCGCTCCTCGAGCAGTTCAGCGCCGGTGGCGGCGATCATTTCCTTGTCGAAGCCGCTCAGTGCCAGGCCATCAACCACCGAGATGACGCCGTTCCTGACGGTGACTGGGTAGGAGAAGATGACGCCTTCGGGCGAGCCGTACTGGCCTGTGCTGGGGATACCCATGCTCACCCAGTCGCCGGCTGGTGTGCCTTTGTGCCAGGTCTGCACGTGGTTGATGGCGGCATTGGCCGCGCTGGCTGCGCTGCTCTGACCGCGCGCCTCAATGATCGCCGCACCGCGCTTCTGCACGGTGGGGATGAAGCTGCTGCGAATCCAGGCGTCGTCATTGATGACCGCGGCGGCGGGTTTGCCGCCAATCTCGGCATGGTAGGCGTCGGGGTATTGCGTCGCGCTATGGTTGCCCCAAATCGTCACCTTGGCGACGTCGGTCAGCGGCACACCGGCCTTGCTGGCCAATTGCGCCTTGGCGCGGTTATGGTCGAGGCGAGTCATCGCCGTAAAGCGCTCCGCGGGAACGTCAGGCGCATTCTTCATGGCAATCAGCGCGTTGGTGTTGGCAGGGTTTCCGACAACGAGCACGCGCAGGTCAGCGGCGGCGCTGGTGTTGAGCGCCTTGCCCTGAACGCTGAAGATGGCTGCGTTTGCGCCCAGCAGATCCTTGCGCTCCATCCCCTTCGAGCGGGGTCGTGCGCCCACGAGCAGCGCCCAGTTGACGCCGCTGAAGGCCACCTCAGGGACATCACTCAGGACCATACCCTTGAGCAGCGGGAAGGCGCAGTCATCGAGTTCCATGGCCACACCATTGAACGCCTGCATGGCGGGCGTGATTTCAAGCATTTGCAGAATGACGGGCTGATCGGGGCCAAAGAGGTCGCCATTGGCAATGCGGAAGAGCAGCGCGTAACCAATATTGCCTGCGGCGCCGGTGACGGCAACACGAATGGGTTGTGTCATAGAAGAAACCTCCCTGGGTGGAATGGGTGTGTACGGCAATTGTGTGCAGTGCATAGCGCACTGTAATCGTAGGCGGACGGTGTTCCCGGGCCGCGGCGCATGGTGTATACTCGGACGAGCAAGTGCCGCCAGGCGGCTACTGTTCGCGGCGAAGCGCGCGTGGCTCCTGAACTACGTTCCGCAGTGTAGCGCCATCTGCGTGATTCGGCAACGCCCGTCGGCCTCATGGTGCGCGGTTAGCCGGGGATTCTGCTGCCGCCCGGACGTGACGCCCTGTTCATTTCCGTATTTCGAGTCGATTCATGCTGACCGCCACCGCCGGCGGTCATGCGCACAATGTGAAAGGTATTGGAACATGCAAAGCACAAGACGCAGCTACAGGGCAATTGCCCTGTGGGCGGCACTCGCGGTTATCGCCGCGATGGTTATTCCCCAGGCGGCGCAGCCCGCCCTTGCGCAGCAGGGTGTGGCGCCTGCAGTCGCAGGCGAACCTGAAGGCAGCGATGAAATTGTCTACATTGACGGCGCCGACGGCTTCATCCGCGTGATTGACCCCTTGTTTGGAGGCGCATCGCCCGAGGTGCGCTGGATTAGCCCCGAGAGCAACTTCAGGGATTTCGCCCTGGGAGACGTCAATAACGACGGCGACATGGAAATCATCGGCGTCAAGGGCGATGCCGGCAGCGGCAAGGTAATCATCTACGACCCCGTTGCATCGGGCAAAACGGTGCCAGGTCAGGAAATCAACGGCATTCCGTGGGTCACCCTCTTCACCCTTGATGTAAACTCCAGGCCCACGCTTGTGGCGGCGGGCAACTTTGACCCAGGCGTTCCGGGTGACGAAATCCTGGTTGGCCAGGAAATCAATGCCGACCCGAGTGGTGACGCCAGGAAGAAGTTCCAGATTGACATATACAAGAGCGCCACAGCTACGCCCGACGGCACACAGTGGACGCCGCACATTGCCGGCCGCTACTCCGAGGAGCGCTGGACGCGAGTGACCGTGGGCGACGTCATTGAGGGCGGTGGCGACGAACTGGCTCTTGTAGACGAGGAAGGCGGCAAGATCGAAATCTACCGCACCGACGACGGCTGGCGGCGCCTCTTCAGCGCGGGCGACTCCAAGAAACGCGCCCAGGATGCCGCCATGGGCGACTGGGATGACAAAGACGCCGACGAGGTGGCATGGTCGCGCAGTGTCTCCGACGACCCGGGCCAGGCGACAACCATCTTCATCATGGACTGGTCGAGCGGCGCGTTCGAGGATGATTTGGCCGAGGCCTATGATCCCGGGTTTCGCAGGCTGGCTTTTGCCGACACAAACGGCAGCGGGGATGACGAACTCTACATGCTGCGAAGCACGCCCGATAACAGGCCGCGCCTCCTGAGTCTGAATGAGGGTGGCGACGGCTCCCATGAGTGGGCGGAGCGGCTGGAAGACAATGACTGGCGCGCGATTGTGGGCGGCAACCTGGATAACGACTCGCGCGACGAGTTCGCGATCGGGCGCGCTGACAAGATCCGCATCTACACTGAGCCCGAACGAGGCCCCGACGCGCGCGTTGACTACAATGTAAACTTCAACCGGCGCAGCCTGGCAACGGGCAACCTGGATGCCAAGGGCTTTACGGCCGGGCCGGTCTTTGAGGCGGATACACAGAACGTACAGGCCAGCGCCCCTGTAGCGCTGACGGCGCAAGTGATTCTGCGCCTGCGCAACAGTACAACGGATGCTTCGATTCCCTTTGCTATCGCGGCGGACGGCAACCCAGGCTGGCTGACCATCGATCCTGCCACCGGCAGTGTGCCCGCGGGCAACGCCTTTGCCGACATCATACTCAACTTCAGCGCCGCCGGCTTAGCACAGGGCAGCTATACCACGCGTCTGCTGATCACGAGTACGGCGCAGGTTGAGAACCAACCCTACCCGGTGAACGTGACCTTTGTTGTGACCCCGCCGCAGGTGTACACATCGCCTGGCATTGTCTTCTTCACCGGGGTCTGCACAGGCACAGCGGGTGTAAGTGAAACGGTGACCGTCAACGTGATAGGCTCTCCGGGTACACGCTACTCTGCGGCGATTGCGGCCTCGCCCACGGCGGCTGCGGTTGCGGCGGCGCAGTTCAGCCCGGCCGCCATCGTGCCTTCGCCGGTTGATTGGCTGACGGCCTCGACCGGCACCGGCATCGTTGCGGACACGATTACGCTCACAGTGAGCCGCACGGCCGCACTGACAGAGACAGTGGACATGACCCTGCTGCTGGTGGCCGACCCGTCTGCGGTCCCCGCCCCCGGCAACGTGCGCCAGGTGCCCATCAGCGTCTGCCCGGCGAGCATCACCTACCTGCCTCGGATTGCCCGCTAGGGCCCTCTGACGGAGCAGGCGTGACAAGAGAATGGGGCGGCGCTCGGTCGTGGAGCGCCGCCCCCTTGTGTCGACGCCACAAAGTGATTCGTCTCGCAAGTTCACAGCGAAATCGTAGCGGCGGCTTAAGCCGCCGTTCTCACCAATGCCGCGGCGCTGGATGAAAACGGCGGCTCAAGCCGCCGTTACGAGATGTGCGCAATCTTGCGTGCCGCACGAATGGCTTGGCAGGTCAAGTCTGGGGCATGGCGCAATTGTGCTGCGCCCGTCTCCGGTGTTCCGGAAGGGGACCAGCTTGCATCTCGTCACGACACAAGAGTGAAATGCGCCGCTGTGTCGCCTCCTTGACGTGCGCGTGCCGGACGTGTAAGATGACTGCAGGAGATGTGTTGACTGGCTCGCTGCCTGTGGGCGAACCATCGATTTGCCGCGAGGCTTCTCCACCCTGAGCATGTTGTGCGGTGTGGGCGCGATGTCGAGTGACAGGATAGTGCTGCATGTGGCTTTCCAAGTATGGCCGAGCATGGATGGAGAAGCCCGTAGCGTGGGTCGTCGATGGCTTGTATGGACTCGGCGTGACGCCCAACGCAGTCACCTATACTGGCTTCCTGTTGACTATCATCACCGCCATTGTCCTGGCCACGGGCGCGCTTGCGTGGGGTGGCGTGCTGCTCCTTGTCGCCTCACTGCTCGATTTGATCGATGGTTCGCTGGCGCGCGCCACGGCCCAAGCCAGCACCTTTGGCGCGTTTCTCGACAGCACGCTGGATCGCTACTCGGAGAGCGTCACCTTTCTGGCACTGGCCTGGAATTATTCAGGCGTGGTCGGTTCGCAGTGGCCGCTCATGCTGATCTTCCTCACGGTGGTCGGCTCGCTCATGGTAAGCTATACGCGCGCCCGCGCCGAGGCCTTGAACATTGAGTGCAAAGAGGGCTGGATGCAGCGCCCCGAGCGCATTGCGCTGCTCATCATTGGCCTTTTTACTGGTTGGATGCTGCCCGTTCTGCTCATTATGGCCGTGCTGACGAATTTCACGGCCGCGCAGCGCATCTACCAGGTCTACTGGAAGATTCAGCAGAATGAGCGGGCGCTTGGCAAGGGTGTGCTGGCGGCGCCCAAGGACAAGCAGCCCGCGTAGGGATGTTGCCGGAACGCCGCAGCCTGAAGTTGCGCCAGCAGTGCCATCGTACACTCATTGCCGACACGTCGAATCGTCCATCGCTGCCACGCCGCGCTTGAGTCGCGCAGGTCCATGTCTCACAGACTCCACCATCTACGAGTTGGCGACCGGTTTGAGCAAACCGGTGTTTTGCGCGTGCCTGCAGCTTGCGCGGCGGCCGATGATGGCGCTTGCGCAGATGGGCAATTGGCACGTGTTTGCCCGCCGCGCGAAATTCGGCGTACTTTTTTGGCGGGTGCTGCGTCATGCTAAGCAGAGGGCAGGTGTACCCACTGCGGCAAGCGCCGCCCAGCCCTGTGACCGACTGGAGCGAGGAACAGCTCCTGGAGGCCGCAACCGGCTATGATGAGGTCGCCCTGGGCGAGTTGTATGATCGCTACGAGGCGCGCATCTTTAGCTACATTTATCGCCGGATTGGTGATGAGCCGCTGGCGGAGGATTTGACCGCGCAGGTCTTTGTCAAGATGCTGCAGGCAATTCGGGACAGGCGGGCGTGGCACAGTTCGTTTTCGGGCTGGCTCTACCGCATTGCCCACAACGTGGTGATTGACCAGTACCGCCAGCGCGACCGTCATGCGCAAATCGGGCTGGACGACGCACCGGATATCGCAAATGAACACGATAATCCGGCGCTAAGTGCCGAACAGGCGCTCACTGCCGAGAGCCTTCGCTTTGCCATGCGTCAGCTAACGGATGAGCAGTCGGAAGTGTTGAGCCTGCGCTTTCTCGAGGGCTACAGCATATTTGAAGTTGCAGCCATGATGAACAAGACCGAAGGGGCCATAAAGGCACTGCAGTACCGTGCAGTCGCCACCTTGCGAAACCTGCTTGAGCACGAACAATTGCATCTGTAGCGCCGTGGCACGTCCCCGCCCCGCGCTACCCATTGCCGAAGCATTGTTGACCATTGCTACCCGTTGTTGAACAGCAGCGTGCTGTTCACACCCGCTGATTCACGTCGCACACCGCCGCTCTTCATTGACGCCGCAGAGGATAGTGCCAGGATGCATATGGCTGAAGAGGGCTTTTCACACGCAGGGAATATGGCGAGTCGGATGTATCCAGACGACGAACAATACGAAAGCGTGTTCGAAGAGCGTATGGCAGACCACTTTGCCGATGCAGTGGCGCGCCTTGAGGATGGCGAGTTGATAGACTCCATCCTGGCGAGCTACACCGCCCAAGAGGCGAATGAACTGCGCGGCATGCTGCTCATCAGCGCCTCCATGGAAGCCATTCAGCATGCACCCCTCCCCATCCGCAGCACGGCGCGACAGGCTCTGCGGCGCGAGCAGTTTATGGATCAACTTCTGCTCGAGCGCACGCGCCAGGAGCTGGCGGGCCCGCAACTGCAGGCCGCGGCCACACCGGCCGGCTATCGTATGGTGGACGGCGCGCGTCGGCCACAGCGCAACGGCCGCACAGCCAATGCGGACCGCGACCAGGGGCCGCTCGGTTGGTGGGGACGCCTGCAGGATGCATTGACCCTTGGCAACATGCGTCTTGCGCCCATCGTCATGACGCTGGGCATAGCGCTCACGTCGTCGCTGGGGCTGTGGCAGGCGACAAATGCCTCGCTGCCGGGCGATCTCACCTACCCCATCAAGGCGTGGGTGAAGATGATGAATCTGAGCATGTCGGACCCTGATCGCGTAGGCGCCGTTTCGGCGGCCGCGTCGGAGACAATTCAGGCCGACTTTGCTGAAAGCGCACGCCGCGCCGAGGAGCGCAAAGCGGCAGGCGAAGCTCTCGGCGCCCTCGTTCATCAGGAGAGCGTCTTCCTCGTTTTTGAGGGTTACGACGGCCGCCTGCTCAAATTCGGCGACATCCGCGTCGTGCCTTCCTGGCAGCCCAACCCCAATGACCCCGCCTCGCTGCCCATGACCATTGAGGGTGACCTTCAACCGGGCGACCAGGTGTGGCTCACCGTGCAGATTCTGCCTGGGCAGGCCGATGTAGTGCAGGGTGTGCGCGCCGTTGTGCAGGAAGCCGAGTCCGACACGGCCCCCGCGCCCACGGCCATTCCCTGTGCGCCGCGCCGCCCGGCCGGCTGGGGCAACTACACCGTGCAGCGTGGCGACACGCTCTCTGCGCTCTCTGTGCGCAGCAACGCAAGTGTGCGGCAGATTGCCGGGGCCAACTGCCTGGGTTCAGACGTAATCATTCGCGGCCAACTGCTTTATCTGCCGCAAGCGGGCATCCCGCCCACGCCCACAGTGCCGCCTGCCGATGGCCCCACGCTGACACCGGGGCCAGGCAGCACGGTGCCCCTGCCATAAGCGCAGCCTCTCGTTTCGTCCCGCATGCGAGCGGCTGCGCCGTTGCGCCCGCACCCGCCGCGCGCTGCCTCAAAGTTGACTGAAGACCCACTTGAACGGTACACTATGCTGTTGTCTGCGCCTGCGAGACAGGCGCGGTCTTTTTGCCTGCGTTCCAAGTGGTGACTCGTGTTTGAGAATCTGTCAGACAAACTGCAAGCAATCTTCGAGCGGCTGGGCAGCAAGGGCAAGCTGACGGAGAGCGACGTCACCGTGGCCATGCGCGAGGTGCGCATGGCGCTTCTCGAGGCCGACGTCAACTTTAAGGTCGTCAAGGACTTTGTCGAGCGCGTCAAGCAGCGTGCCGTGGGCGTCGAGGTGATGGAGAGCCTCACGCCTGCGCAGATGGTTGTCAAGATTGTCAACCAGGAGTTGGTGGAGCTGCTGGGTAAGCCGGCGCCCCTCAACACCTCAGGACAGCCGCCGCACGCGATTATGCTCGTGGGCCTGCAGGGCGCAGGCAAGACGACGATGGCCGCCAAGCTGGCTCTGCGCTTGAAGAAGGCGGGGCAGCGTCCCTTGTTGGTCGCCGCCGACATTTACCGGCCTGCCGCCATCAAGCAACTGGAACTGCTGGGCAAGCAGATTGACATTCCGGTGTACGCCGAAGGCACCGATGTGTCGGCTGCGTCCATTACCAAGAATGCGCTGCGCATTGCACGCGAAAAGGCCTACACGGTTGTCATCCTGGACACCGCGGGTCGCCTGCAAATTGACGACGCGATGATGCAGGAGCTTGAGCAGGTGCGCATGGTGACGCGCCCGGCCGACATCCTGCTGGTTGTGGATGCGATGACCGGCCAGGAAGCCGTGCATGTGGCCGAGGGCTTCAACAAGCGCGTGCCACTCACTGGCCTGATTATGACGAAGATTGACGGTGACGCACGCGGCGGTGCAGCGCTGAGCATTCGTCAGGTTACAGGCGTGCCCATCAAGTTTCTGGGCACGGGCGAGAAGCTGGCCGACCTCGAGCCCTTTGCGCCCGACCGCCTCGCCGGCCGCATTCTGGGCATGGGCGATGTGCTCTCGCTGATTGAGCGGGCGCAGGAGCACATGTCCGAGGACTCGGCGCTGGCGATGGAAAAGCGCCTCACCGAGGGACAATTTGACCTCGAGGATTTCCTGGAGCAGCTCAAGCAGGTGAAGAAGTTGGGGCCGCTGGGCGATCTGCTGGGCATGATCCCCGGCATGAGCAAGGTGGCCAAGGATGTCGACCCGCGCGAGACCGAGAAAGCGCTCAAGCGCACCGAAGCAATCATCAGCAGCATGACGATTGCCGAGCGCCGCCTGCCCGACTTGCTCAACGCCAGCCGTCGTCGCCGCATTGCGGCCGGCAGCGGTGTCGAGGTGCAGGACGTCAATCAGCTCATGAAGCAATTCCGCGACATGCAGAAAATGATGAAGCAGATGGGCATCATGGGCGGGGGCAAAGGCAGGAAGAAGAAGGGCCGCGGCGGCAGCAATGGGGGCCCCGGCGGCATGGGCGGTATGATGGACATGTTCCGCGGCATGGGCAATTGAAGATATGTGCGGGATTTGTGCTAAAGTCGGACGAACTGTAATTGACTATTGAAGATTGATCATTGATGATTGAAGTGCACACTGCATCGCCAATCTTCAATTATCAATCTTCAATTATCGATCGTCAGTCATGAATCTGCGATTTTACGTCAATCTTTCGCTAACGATTTCTGCAGTAAGGAGCAAGACCAAGTGGTACGTATTCGCCTGCGCCGCATGGGCGCGAAGAAGTCCCCGTTTTACCGTATTGTGATTGCCGACCAACAGTCGCCGCGCGACGGTCGCTTCATCGAGATCATCGGCACCTATGACCCCAATGGCTCCAAGGTGGAAGTCAAGAGCGAGCGCGTGGCGCACTGGATGAGCCAGGGCGCGCAGCCGAGCGACAGCGTAGCTCGCCTCTTCAAGATGATCAAGGTGACGGACGAACAGGGCAAGTTCGTTGCGCCTGCGCTCCCCGTGGCCTGACGACGGGTCGCTGATTCGCTGTCGAGATACGGCTGCTCCGGCGGGCCTGCGGCAATTGATTTGCCATGGGCCGGCCGGGCCGCGCTTCCACCTGGTACACCGGGCGCAATGCCCGTGGAAAGGGAGTGAGCTCGCATGGAACAATTGATCGAATACCTGGCGCAGTCGCTGGTTGAGCATCCCGAGCAGGTGCGTGTCTACCGCAAGGAGATGCGTCGCTCGACGATTCTCAAGCTCGAAGTTGCGCCCGAGGATACGGGTCGCGTCATTGGCAAGCAGGGACGTGTGGCAGGATCCATGCGCGTGCTGTTGCAGGTGGCGGCGCGCAATGAAGAGAAGCCCGTGATGCTGGAGATTGACTGACGCGCCCCGCAGATTGCTTGAGATGACTCAGGAAGCGCCCGCAAGCAAAGCAAAGCAGCCGTCGCGCCCCAAAGCGCAGGGTCTTAAGCCTTCGGCCCCCAAGCCGATGGACGTTACGCCGCGTCTGGCGCATGTAGCGCCCGCAGGCTACCTGGCCGTTGGGCGCATTGTGGGCGTACACGGCATGCGCGGCGAGGTCAAGGTGGAGTCCTTCACCGACTTTCCCGAGCGCTTTGATGTGGGCAGCCAACTGCTGCTGGGCGACGACCTGGATGAGGTCGAAGTGCTCTCCTCGCGGCCGCACAAGGGCAACATGTTGCTCATGCTTTCGGAGCTGAGCAGCCGCGGCGCTGCCGAGTTGTTGCGTGGCCAGTGGCTGCTCGTGCCCGAAGATGAAGCCGCAGCGCTGGACGAAAACGCCTACTGGGTGCATGACCTGATGGGCATGGAAGTTATCACCGAGGAAGGCGAGTCGTTGGGCACAATCTACGACGTGCTCTTCACCGGCGCCAATGAAGTGTATGTGGTGCGTGCCGCGACTGGGCGCGAAGTGCTGCTGCCCGCGATTGACGAGGTCGTGCGCGCAGTGGACGTCCCTGCCCGCCGCATGACAGTGCACCTAATCCCCGGCCTGATCGACTAGGCGCCAAGAGGGCATGGACGCTCCTTCTCCATACCCGAGGCGCTAAGACAGCGATGATTGATGACTGAAGATTGATGACTGGCGCTGTGTGAGCGCGTTCGCTGTCTTCAATTCTCAATCGTCAATCTTCAATACGCAACCTGCAATCTCCAGTCTCCATCCACTCTCGCCCCCGCCCCCAATGTGCGCCGACAACACGGGCTACTGGATTGCCTTCAATCGTGTCAATGGCATTGGCCCGGCGCGTTTGCGCGCCCTGCTCGAGCAGTGCGGCTCAATTGAGGCCGCGTGGCGCTCGTCGGTGCAGGACCTGCGCGCTGCCCGCCTCGACCGTACGACGATCGAGGCGCTCCTCGACGCGCGCCGCACGGAGGAGCCGTCACGCGAGTTGGAACGCGTCAAACGCAGCGGTGTAACGGCCTACACGTGGGATGATCCGGAGTATCCCCAGGGGCTGCGTACAATCGACCGCTCGCCGCCCGTGATCTACGTACGGGGCGCGTTGACGCCGCAGGATGAACTGGCCGTGGCTGTTGTGGGGACGCGCCACGCCTCGGCCTACGGTCGCGAGGTGGCGCACAATGTAGCCACGGCGCTGGCGCAGAACGGCGTCACCGTCGTGAGCGGGCTCGCGCTTGGCGTGGACACCGTGGCGCACCGTGCCGCGCTCGAGGCGGGGGGCCGCACGATTGCCGTGCTCGGCAGCGGCCTGGATGAACTCTATCCTGCGCAGAATCGGGCGCTGGCCGAGAGCATAGCCGCGCAGGGCGCGATCGTGAGCGATTATGCGCTGGGTACCAAGCCTGATGCGCGCAACTTTCCGCCGCGCAACCGCATCATCAGCGCGCTCAGCCGCGCCGTGGTAATCGTCGAGGCTGGTTCGCGTAGTGGTGCGCTAATCACCGCCGAGTTTGCTGCAGAGCAGGGGCGCGAGCTCTTTGCCGTGCCGGGCAGCATCCTGAATTCGGGCAGCGTGGGCTGCAACAACCTGATCCGCGACGGGGCCACGCCGCTGCTGTCGATCGACGACGTGCTCAGTTTCCTGGACATCGAGCGTGTGGGCTACCAGCGCGCCGTGCGCGCCGCAATTCCCGCCGAGCCCGACGAGGCGCGCGTGCTGGCGCATTTGACCACCGAGCCGCGCCACATGGACGAGATAGTGCGGGCAGCGGGCCTGCCTTCGGCGCAGGTGAGCAGCCTGCTGGTCGTCATGGAAATCAAGGGCCTGGCGCGCCAGCCGTCGCCCATGCACTACGTGCGCACGTAGTACATGGGCGTGGGTTGACGCGCCGGTACACATTGGCGAAACGCCGGCCATTTTGCAGGTTGCGTTTCAGCGAAAGGCCGCGTACAATCCCCACTGAGGAGATCGAATCGTGTACGCAGCCATCCTCGCAGGAGGCGTGGGCACCCGACTGTGGCCACGCAGCCGCCAGGCGCACCCAAAACAATTCAGCGACATCACCGGCGCCGGGCGTACGATGATACAAGCCACCGTCGATCGGTTGGAGGGACTGATTCCCCCCGACCGCATTTGGGTTGTCACGGGGGATGCCTACGCCGACCTCGCGACGCACCAATTGCCTGCGCTCAGCGCATCGCAGATTCTTGCCGAGCCCAGCGGGCGCAATACAGCCCCGGCAATCGGCCTGGCATGTGTGCACCTGGCGCGCCGGCAGCCGGATGCCGTTCTCGCCGTATTGCCCGCCGACCATGTGATTCCACAGAGCGAGCCCTTTCGCCAGGCGCTTGCGCGCGCAGGTGAGGCGGCGCAGGCAGGCTACGTGGTCACGCTGGGGATTGAGCCGGGCTTCGCGCACACAGGGTATGGCTACATCAAGCGGGGTGCGCCGGTTGCGGAGTTGGCGAGCGGCGGCCCGCCCGTCTATGATGTGGAGCGCTTCCTCGAGAAGCCTGACCGTGCCACCGCCGAAGGCTTTCTGCGCGACGGCGGCTACTACTGGAACGGCGGCATATTTGTCTTTCGCGTCGATGTGATGCTCGCCGAGCTGGAGCGCCAGTTGCCTGCGCTGTACGCGCAGTTGCGCGCCATTGGCAATGCGCTGGAGAGCCCCATTGCAAGCGCCGTGCTGGCCGAACAGTGGGCGCAGATGGACTCCGTGAGCATTGATGTGGGCATCATGGAAGGCGCCCGGCGCATGGCCATGACGCCGCTCCAGGCCGGCTGGAATGATGTGGGCAGTTGGGACGCGCTGGAGAGTGTATTGCAGCGTGATAAGGACGACAACTTCATTGCCCTGGGCAACGCCGTCTCGCTGGAGAGCTACGGCAACATCGTCTTCACGGAAAAGCGCGTTGTGGCCCTGATCGGCGTGGATGACCTGGTCATTGTTGAAGAGGGCGATGCGCTGCTGATTGGGCACAAACATCAGATGCAGCGCGTGCGCCAGATCGTCGACATGCTGCGCGCGCAGGGGCGCGAGGAATTGATTTAGGCGTGCAGGCCGCCTCGAGTGCGTCACGGCTTTCTCCGCAAGAATCCGTCCGACCATCAATGTGCAGCGGCAGTGCAGCCCGTGTGCGCTGCCGAACATCGCCGCAATCGCTATCGCAACTGCTTCTCTGTCGTCATCGCTGCTACCAACGCTGTTTATCCAGAGAATGGAGGGCCGGATGTCCACAATGAATCCTACCGTCAAACGCATATTGCCGTGGGTGCCGCTGGTTGTGGCGCTCATCATTGGGCTCGTGCTGGGGCTGCTGATTGGTTGGGTTTGGTGGCCAGTAAGTTGGACCAACGCCGCCATTGTCGATCTTTCGCCCAGCCAGCAAGCGGTCTACGTCGGCGCCGTTGCGGAGGCGTACCACTTCGACGGCACGCAGGCCGCCACGCGCCGCATGGAGGCGCGCCTTGCTCCTTTTGGGGCCAATACCGACGAAGCACTGACCAATGCCATCGAGTACTATCGCGGCCTGTCGACGCCTGACGAGGTGATGGTTGCCAACCTCGCGCTGCTGGCGACGGACCTGGGCATTGCTGTAGACGCAGCCATGATGGCAGCCGAGCCGGGCGCGTCCGCAGCCGAACCCGACGCGGCCGCGGCGCTTGCTGCCGCAGCAGTCGCACCCGCAGAGAAGTCAGGCAGCGCGGGCATCTTTACCTGGATCCTGGCCGTGATACTCTCGGCCGGGCTGATTGGCGCGGGCTTCTACCTGCTGATGCGCCTGCGCGCGCCGCGCGACCTCACCGACTCGATGAGGGATCCGGCAGCCCCAGGGTCGCTGCAGCCGGTTGCCGGCGGCACGGCGCCTGCCACGCGCACAACGTCGTGGGGCAAAGGCGACAGTGGTTCCGCCGCCGACGCAGTTGATGACGATGATCTCAGCTTTGAAGACGAAGAAGAACCGGCCGTCCGTTTTAGTGATGCATCCGGCGATATGGGCGCGCCGGATGCCGACGATGACGACGCCCCGGAGACGCCCCGCTATGCGTCGGCACGCGCCGAAGCCGAGAACTTTGGCGCCTACAGCGGTTCAAGTTATGACGATTCGGCAGATGACGCGGACAATGAAAGCGACGGCAATGCCGTGCCCGCCGATCTGCCCGCAGCCCGGAATGAGCCGGCTGCAGCTGCAGCCCCCGCCGTGCGTGTCGGGGGTGGCCCCGGCGGCGGCCCCGTGCCTGCCGACGCGCCGCCCGTGGATATCAACGCGCTGACGCCCCCCAGTTGGGCGGCTGGTGACAAGAAGGGGAGCACAACAAGCAAAGGCGCACCCAACGCGAAACGCAGCGAAGGGCCAACCGCCACTGTTGCCCGAACTGTCGCCGAGGCGTCCACCATTGTCACTACTGGTGTGGCAGTGGCAGGCGAACGCAGCATCTCAGCTCCCGTGGTTGCGCCCGCAGCCAAGCCCATTGCCTCATTCACGTTGCAGTACTACGCCGGCGTGCCGGATTACATCGAGGCGCACAATATAACCGACCCCGCCACAGGCAAGTACATCGGCGAGTGCGGCATGGGCGTTAGTGGCAAGAATCCCGTCCTGCATGACAACCCCAATCAGGTCATTGCGCTCGACGTGTGGATGTATGACAAACTGGACCCGCGCGACAACGCCAACTCGACGCGTGTGCTGCTTAGCCCCTATGCGGTCGCACACAACCTGGCGCAGGCCTTCGGTGACGGCTCAGGCGCCGGCACGGTAGAGGCGCGCAAGGGCGCACACTTCGCAGTGGATGGCCGCAACCTCTGTCTCGATGGCGAACTGCAGGATGTGGAGTATGACGCCGACGGCGTCTTCCGCACCGCCAGGGTGCAACTCAACGTACGCCCCAGACAGGCGTAGGCGATTGCTGAGACGGAGCCACAGGGGTGGGTGCGGCACGCCGCGCTCACCCCTGTTTCGTCATGCGGCGCCCGCAGCCACTGCATGACCGTGGTGCGCCTTGAGAAGGCCCGATTGCGGGCGGAGCACACTCGCCGGCGCGAGGCCAAACGTAGGAAATTCGTTGGATTTGCCGCTTGACAGCGCACCACTCAGCATGCTATCTTACACAAGTCAGGCACCGCCCCCCTACATCGGGAGTGCTTGCGCGCACGACGCTGCGGTTGCAACGTGGACCGGCGTCGCACTGATTATGAACACGTTCGGCGCACCACAGCAGCGTTTCGTAACCGACATTCAGCACGGAGAGGCGCAAGAGATGTCCATGTGGAACATCATCTTCTTCATCGATCGCCCGGCGGGTGGCAATGCCGCCCAGGGGAGAGGTGCGCCCATTTTCGGTTGAAGCCGTCGACATGACGCTCAAGACCGCAAGCGCACTTCCCAGGCGCCTGCGGTCTTTTCATTTTGGTAGGGTGGGCCCGTTGTGGCCTCCCTGCGGTGAAAAGTGCAGGTCGCCTGGCAGCGGGCAGCCTGCGCTTTTGTGTTTGCGCAGGTGGCAGCGCAGTAGTGCGCGCAGCGCGAGCAATACAGGTTAACGACCAGGGGAATGCAACAATGCTGCAAACAAAGGCCCCGTTGCCGCAGGCAATGGATTACGACTTGAGAAAGACAATCAGCCCGCATCGCGCCAGAAGCATGTGGCTGCTGATGACGGGTTATCGCGGCATCTACACTGTGGCTGCGTTCAGCACGGGGATGGCGGCGCTGGCGAACACGGGCGTCTTTCTGCTGCTGCGCTACTTCATTGACAACTGGCTGGGCGTGGCCAAACCGGCTGTAAGCCTGTGGGGCATCCTCGCTGGCTTCCTGGGGTTGGCGCTGCTGCAGGCCTTCTTCACCTTCACCGCGCGCAGGCTGGCGGCGCAGGCGGCCGAAGGCATTGCCTTGCGCAACCGCAATTTTCTGTACGATCACATCCAGCGGCTGCCCTTCCGCTATCACGACCAGACGCAAACGGGCGACCTGCTGCAGCGCGCCACCAGCGATGTGGAGACAATCCGCCGCTTCTTTGCAGATCAGGCCATTGAGTCTGGGCGCATTGCCCTGCTCTTTATCGTCAACTTCGCTGCCATCGCATGGCTGAGTTGGCGACTGGCGTGGCTCTCGATCTTCATCCTGCCGGTGGTCATGGTGATCTCCTTGATCTTCTTCAGGAAGATTGAGAAGTCATACGGTGAATATCAGGCCCAGGAGGCGGTGGTTTCCAGCCGCTTGCAGGAGAACTTGACGGGCGTGCGGGTTGTCAAGGCCTTTGCCCGCCAGGAATTCGAGCGTGGAAAATTCAATGACGTGAACTGGGAGAAGTTCCAGCGCGGCAAGCGGCTGCTGATGATGCACGCCCTCTACTGGCCGATTACCGACGTCATGTGCGTAGCGCAGTTGTTGCTGGGCTATGGCGCGGCAGCAATGATGGCCATCAACGGCACCATCTCCGTGGGCACTTACACGGCCTACGCGGGGCTGGTGCAATACATTATCTGGCCGCTGCGCAATCTGGGCCGCCTGATAGTCCAGATGTCCGAGTCCTTCGTCTCAATCGGTCGCATTGCCGAGGTGATTGAGCAGGAGCGCGAGCCGGTGAACGAAGGTAGCGTGGCGACCGTGCGCGCTGACGGGCAGCCGCTGCAGGTGGATGGACACATCCGCTTCGAGGATGTCACCTTCACCTATCCCAGCGGCGACAAGGCGGTGCTCAACGGCATCAGCCTTGATGCCAAGCCGGGACAGAGCATTGCACTGCTGGGTGCAACGGGCTCGGGCAAGACGTCGCTCGTCAATCTGTTGCCGCGCTTTTACGAGTACACGGGTGGCAGCCTGACGCTCGATGACATTGAACTCACCGAGTACCCGCGCGCCTTCCTGCGCAGCCAGGTGGGGATTGTGGAACAGGAGCCTTTTCTCTTCTCAATGAGCGTGCGCGACAACATCGTTTATGGCGTGGGTCGGGCGGTAGGTGACGAGGAAGTGGAAGAAGCGGCGCGCGCGGCTTCCATCCACGATGTCATCCTTGAGAATCTGCCCGAGGGCTATCGGACGATGGTGGGCGAGCGGGGCATCACGCTTTCGGGCGGGCAGAAGCAGCGCGTGGCCATCGCCCGCACGCTGCTCAAGGACCCTCGTATCCTGATTCTCGACGACTCCACCTCGTCGGTGGACAGCGAGACCGAGGGCGAGATCAGGGAGGCGCTTGAACGGCTCATGCAGGGCCGCACGACCTTCATTATCGCCCATCGCATTCAAAGCGTGATGAACGCCGACCAGATTCTGGTCCTGGACCAGGGGCGCGTGGTGCAGCGCGGTACGCATGACGACCTAGTTGTCGAGCCAGGTCCGTACCGGCGTATCTACGAAGCGCAGACGCGCATTGAAGAAGAACTTGAGCTGGAGCTTGTAGAGCCCCAGCCGCATCTGCAGACGCAGCGGAAAGGGGGGAGCAACCATGACAATGGACACGCTTGAGTACGAAGAAGAAGAGTTCACAAGTCGTTTCAGCGGCCACACACTAAAGCGCATTGCGGGCTTGCTGAAACCATACAAGTGGCGGGTGTTTGGCTTTGTCGGGGCCGTAGCCATTGTCTCCGTGCTCGACTCGGTCTTCACCTACCTGAGTATGATCATCGTCGATGACGCAATTATCGCGCGCAACACCAGCGTACTCTGGCGCACGTTCGCGATCTACGGCGCGCTGTCGCTCTTCCAGGCGCTCATGGTCTTCGCCTTCATCTATATCTGCGGAATTCTGGGCGAGCGGGTGCGCTATGACCTGCGGCGCGACATGTTCGATCACCTGCAGGAATTGTCGCTCACCTACTTCAACAAGACGCCCATCGGCTGGATCATCTCGCGGGTGACTTCGGACACGGACCGCGTGGCCGAGCTCATGACATGGGGCTTGCTGGACCTGACGTGGAGCACCATCAACATCGTCACGGCCGTCATCTTCATGATGCGCATCAACTGGCATCTCGCGCTGATTGTGCTGACGATTATCCCGGTCATCATCGTGGTGGCCGTCTTCTTCCAGAAGCGCATTATCACCGAGTACCGGCAGGTGCGCAGGATCAACTCGAAGATCACGGGGCGCTACAACGAGACAATCACGGGTGTGCGAGTCATCAAGGCGCTCAACCGCGAACAGGAAAACCTGGAGCAGTTCGAGCACCAGGCAAGCGAAATGTACAGGGCGGGCTACAAGGCGGCATGGCTCTCGGCGCTCTTCATGCCCGCCGTGCAACTGATTGGCGCGTTCGCGATTGGCAGCATTGTGGTCTACACCGGTCTCACCGAGGCGCAGAATACGATGTCCGTCGGCTCGATCCAGGCCTTCGTCTCCTACGTCCTCTTCATGATCTGGCCGATTGAGCAGATGGCGCGAGTCTTCGCCGAAATGCAGCAGTCCGTGGCTTCGGCCGAGCGCATCTTCTCGCTGGAGGATGCCGTGCCCGACATCATCGACAAACCGGGTGCGCACGATCCTGGCACGATGCGCGGCGAGATCGTCTTCGACAAGGTGGACTTTGGCTATGAGGACGGCAAGCAAGTGCTGCGCGACTTCTCGCTGACCGTCAAGCCGGGCGAGATGATTGCGCTGGTGGGGCCGACGGGCGGAGGCAAGAGCACGATTGTCAACCTGCTTTGTCGCTTCTTCGAGCCCCTGGAAGGGCGCATCACGATTGGCGGTATGGATTACACCGACATGACGCAGCACGCAGTGCAGTCGCGCATTGGTGTGGTGCTGCAAACACCCTATCTCTTCAGCGGCAGCCTGCGCGAGAACATCCGCTATGGGCGGCTGGAAGCGAGTGACTACGAGGTGGAGGAGGCGGCGCGAGCGGCCGGCGCGCACCCCTTCATCGCAATGCTTGAGAATGGCTACGAGGAGCCTGTGGGCGAAGGGGGAGTGCTGCTCTCGACCGGGCAGAAGCAATTGATCAGCCTGGCGCGTGCCGTACTCGCACGGCCCGACATCTTCATCATGGACGAGGCCACAAGCAGCGTCGACACGATGACGGAGACGCTGATCCAGCAGGGCATGGAGACACTGATGGATCAGTGCACGTCGTTTGTAATCGCGCACCGCCTGAGCACAATTCGCAATGCCGACCGGATTCTGGTGATTGAGAACGGGCGCATTGCAGAAATGGGCACGCACAGCCAGTTGCTGCACCAGCGCGGCCACTACTATCGCCTGTACACACGCCAGTTCCGTCAGGAGAAGGAGCAGGCGGCCAACCCCTGGGCCGACGCGCCGCGCGGCGCCCAGCAGACTGACGTGGAGATGCAGGCGGCGGACTAGGAATCGGGAGGACTTTTGTGGCAACGCGCCACGCCTGCGCACTGCAGGCGTGGCGCGTTGCGTGTTTGCGGCGAAGCCCCGCACCAATTCGCTTTGCCGACTGCCTGATCCCCACCATTCGCATTGCCCTGTACCTGTACATGCGCGCTGCCGGACCGCTCATTACGCGATGATCTGGAACGCGTGGTGCTGCGAGCGTAGCTCTCGAGGTGCGCTTCGACGGCCAGCCATCAATTCACTAATACTCCGTTTGTATGCCAGCCGTGCAATCGAGTAGACTACGCTCGTCGGCGCATTGCGCCGGCACAGCGCAAACCCTTCACTCATGACCTTTACGGCCGTTCCAGCCAGGTATGGCTGCAACGGCGATACACCTTGCATCATTGAAATGGCGCCTGCAGAAGCGGGTGCGACTTCATTGCGGTGCGCGGACCGGTTGTGGTGCTGCCGTAGGCGCGCTGTCTTTGCGTGACGGTTGAGCCGTTCGTCCACCCATATTACAGGAGCGCACCATGAAGTACGTTTACGAGGCAATCGGCACATTCTTTCTCGTCATGACGATTGGCATGGTTGTCATTGAGCCGGGCGGTGCAGGCGTCATGGCGCCACTGGCCATCGGCACCGTGTTGGCGGTGATGATATTTGCCGGCGGCCACGTATCGGGTGGCCACTACAACCCGGCCGTCTCGCTCGCGGTCTACCTGCGCGGCAAGTCAACGCTCAATGACATGCTCATCTACTGGGCGGTGCAGATTGTGGCGGGCATTGTGGCGAGCTTCATCGTACTCTATATCAAGGGCGCCATGGCGCAGGCCGCGGGCGCCGCGCTCGCAATCAGCGCAATTGATGTCAACACGCGCATTCTGCCGGCGCTGCTGGCTGAATTCATCGGCACCTTTGCGCTGACATTCACAGTGCTGAATGTGGCCACTGCGCGCGCGACTGAAGGCAACTCCTTCTATGGTTGGGCAATCGGCATGGCCGTGATGGCGATGGCTTACGCATTTGGCTCCATCACGGGCGGCGCCTTCAACCCGGCTGTGGCATTTGGCATCTCGGTGATGGGACTCACCACCTGGTCCGGCATTTGGCTGTTTCTTGTGGCGCAGTTGGCCGCCGGCGCAGTTGCGGCCTACGTCTTCAAGGCCGCGCATCCTGTGGAAGACAAGACGACGGCGCCTGCCGCCAGGCCTTCGGAACAGCAGCGCCCCGCGGGCAGCAGGTCCGGCAAGCGCTAGCCGCACGCGCCGGCAAAGTTGAGACAGGCAGTTCGGCGAGGCCTCCACAACCGGAGCCTCGCCGTCTTTGTGCCGTCGAGCGACGGTTGCCTGGTGCGGGCGATTGCACTATCATGTCCACAGGCGGGCCGCCCGGCCCGCCGCGCGCCAAACACAACCCTGCCGCACCTGCGGAACCCAGCCCTGGAGCCCATCGAATGCTCCGCTGCATGCCCTTCGCGGGCGACTTTCCCATCATCCGGCCCTTTGGCGCTACGTCGAGTGGCGCGAACGCACCACCGCGCGTGGCCGGGAACAGTACGTCGACAGGCCTGCTGGGCCACGAAGGCATTGACTTCGCGCTGCCCGCGGGCACGCCCGTGCGCGCCATTCACGAAGGGGCTGTCGTTTGGGCAGGTGATGCGCCGGGCTTTGGCCAGGCCGTGCTGATTGAGCATGTGTGGGGGCAAAGCCTCTACGCGCACCTGGACGAGGTGCATGTGCGCAGCGGCGAAGAGGTGGACGCAGCGCAGCAGGTGGGGCTCAGCGGCGGTGCGGGCGACGATGACGTGGCGCATCTGCACTTTGGCCTGCGTGTGACTCCCTACAGCGGTGGAGATGGCTGGTACGGATACTGCGATCCACTGCCCTACATGACTCGCCTGCAGGAGCCGCGCGGCGCAATCATCGGGCCGCATATCCTTGGCGGCGTACACCGTCACCTGCCGCTGCTCGAGAAGTGGCAGCCGCGCTTGGTTGTGGTGGTGGATCCGAATCCCGACGAGATGCGCACGCTGAGGCAAACATGCCCCGAGGCGACAATCCTCGGCCGCGTATACGCCCCCGACGGCGAAATCTCCGATCGGATCCAATCGGACGCACGCGCGGCTGCGCAGTGGGCGCACGAGCGCGTGCTGGCGCACCTTTCGCCCCACGTAGACTTCTGGCAAGTGGCCAACGAGGTGCACCAGGCAACCGCCGACCTGCCCATGCTCAACGATTTCGAACTCGCGCGCATGGGTCATGCCGAAACCGCAGGGTATCGTTGCGCGCTTTTCGGCTTTGCCGTTGGCAACCCGGACTTGCCCAGCGCCGATCGCATGGGCGCGTGGCGGCTGCTCTATCCGGCGCTGGCGCGTGCCGAGCGCAACGGCCACTGTGTCGCCGTCCATCAATACGCAGCGCCCGACCTAACCAGGCCCACCATCGACTGGCACATCCACCGCCTTGAGCATCAGGTGCTGCGGCGTATCCCATACAAGAAGCTACAGTTTGCCGTCACCGAATTCGGGCTGGACGGTTTGTTGCAGGGACCGGACCCGGCGGGCTGGAAGTCGCTTTCCACCGCCCCGGCGTATGTGGATGGATTGTTGCGCGCGGGGCGGTATCTTGAGCGCTTTTCGGGCCGCGTGCTCGGCTATGCGGTTTACAGCCTTGGCGTTACCGGCCCGTGGGCATCCTATGACATTGACGGGGAGGTGGCGGGCATGCTGGCTGACAGATCGGAACAAGGCACGTGGGCGCAGGTGAATACCGAAAGCGGCGGCCTCGATGCCGCCGAGTCGGACCGCTTGACGGGCCCCGGGGGGACAGAACCTACGCCGCCGCCGGCCGAGCCGACCGAGCCGGCCGAGCCGGCCGAGCCGGCCGAGCCGCCTGCGCCCCCCACTCCCGTGCTCGAGCGCCGCATCAGCCCATGGTTTGCTACCTACAACATGGCTGTCAAATCAATTGCCGAGCGTGCCGACAATCCGCCCGCGCAGGATGGTTTGCTCTTCCTGATCAAGGATGTCTTCACCACGCTCAATGGTTCGTGGGAACCGAACGATCAGCCGGGGAGCATCCCTCAGTGGGCGCGTGACAGCTACCTGCGCGCCGAGTTCAGCGAGGCCGAGGCCGACCACCATGCCTTTGGCGCCGTTCTGGGGCTCGACGGCGAGTTGATGGATGGGCACTCCATGCGCTACTGGTCGGATGGTTTCGGCGCGCTGGCCAACCCTGACTACGACGGCTTCGTCGATCTGCCTGTGGAGGCGCACTCGCGCTGGGCCAATCTGGTGCTCTTTAGCGGCAGTTCATTTGTGCCGGAGCGCGGCGAATCGGGGCCATGGTGCTGGATGCCGCCGGGCCGCGCCGAGGTGATGACGGGCGGCGGCCTGCCCGCCAACCACCATGTCTCCACCTTTGTCGTTTGGCAGGCCGTGCCGGCGGAGATAGGAGAGGAGCCTCCCGTCGAGCCGCCGGTCGTGCCGCCGGTCGAGCCACCCGTCGTACCACCAGTTGCGCCGACGCCGCCAACATCCGAGATACTGCGCCGTCTGGGGAGTTGGATCGAGTATCTGAAGCCATCGATCAAGCGTATCGACGAGCGCCCTGACAGGCCCTCAGGCAGCGTCGCCTATCTCATCAAGGATGTCTTCACCACGCGTGACGGCAGTTGGGAGCCTTCGGACAAGATGGGTTCGGTTGATGGCTGGGCGCGCGAGGCGTACCTCAAGCCATGGGGCGCGCCGGACTACTTTGACGACGCAGGCGCCGATCACCACATCTTTGCATGCGTGCTGGGGCTGGACGGCAAGCCCATTCCTGATTTCGGGATTCGCTACTGGTCCGACGGCTTTGCACAGCTCGGCAATTCTGCATATCAAGGTTACGTGAGCCGGCGCACCAAGACGCAGTCGGGGTGGGCCAACATCCCCATGGATGGCGGGGCAAACTACTTCCCCGAGAGCGGGCAGCAGGGGCCCTGGTGCTGGACGCCTGACGGCGCCGCGGAGGTCTTCTGCGGTGGCGGGATGCCCTCCAACAACCACGTTTCGTTCTTTGTGGTGTGGCAGGCGGTGGAACAGGTTGTCAACCCGCCGTTGCCGGGCGACCAGAATGTCTTTCTGCCCTGGGTGGCCGGGCCGTCGCAGGAGTTGCCGCTGCCGCCGGTGATTCCGCCCGAAGAGGGAGGGCCGGCCGCGCCCGAACCGACTGCGCCGCCGCCTACTGTACCGCAGCAGCCCGCAAGCAACGATCCTGTGTTGCGCACGCTGCGCGAGGATGCCTGGCTGCGCGTAGGGATTGAGTCGAGCCACGAGACAGTGCTGGCCGCCTATGCGCGCGCGGTGGCGCTGGGGCTGCCGGTGACACACGAATTTGTCAGCGGAGAGTTTACGGCGCAGGGCTTTGCCGGCGGCATCGTCTTTTCCCGCACCGACCGGCCGGAGGAGATCACGCACATCGCCTGGTAGGCGGTAAATTCCAGTACGCAGAAACAGCGGAAAAAGCGGAAACAACATGAAGAGCACTGGTTGCTTCATGTTGTTTCCGCTTTTTCCGCTGTTTCTGCGTACTGGAATTTGACCGCTAAACGCCAATCCACTCGAGCAACTGCGGGTAGGCGCGTGCCGTCTGCTGCAGCGGCTGCGTGGGGTCGAAGAGATCATGGGGCAGATTCCACGACGCTGGGAAAGCCCAGGAGTGCACCGTCGCGCCCTGGCGCCGCCACTGCGCCACAATGCGCGCAATGCCCGCGTTGTCCACGGTGTCATCGCACGGGTTGGTGATGACCGTGACCTTGTCGGCGGCGTAGAGGGAACGGCGTGCGTGCGCATCCAGCAGCGCGCCGAGGCGCAGCATTTGACCTGCGGCGCGCGTGCTGTAGCGGGGGTAGGCGTGGGGCGGCCCGGCGCGCGCTGCGCGTGCTGCGGCATCCCACCAAATGAAGCGGTTGGGCAGCAAGGTGAGCACGCTTGCATAGAAACGGCGCAGCGGTATCGGCACACCCTGCAACGCAATTGGTGGTGCGATGATGACCACGTGATCGAGGTCGGCGCGCTGCTGTGCTGCCCAGGTCGCCATGGCCCCACCCAGCGAAAAGCCAATGAGAACGCACCGCTCGCCCAGGCCGTGGAGCGCATCGCAGCTTGCATTCACGAGCGCGACCATCTCCTCTACCGAAAGGCGCGCAATATCCGGCGCAAGGCGGTCGCGAAGACCATGGTGTGCAAGGCGCGGCGCAAGCACATTGTGACCGCGTTTGTACAGTTCCTCAGCAAATTCAGTGAATTGCGCCGGGCAGTTGGTGAAGCCATGCAGCAGCACAAATGCGGTTGCCGTTTGCCTGCCGTGGCTCCACAGGCGCGTGCGGCAAGCCGGGTTGACTGCGGCGTCATCGGCCGCCTGCAGCGCACGTACGCGCCCAATCGCCGCCGTGAAATCGGCAGCGGGGCGTGGCAAGCGTGTATCGCGCAGTGGCGCAAGTTGCAGTGCTGCCCAGCCGGCAGCGACGGCCGCGCCCAGGCCCAGCAGGGGCAATGGCTTCATTGGTTCTGTTCTGCAATGGGACGTTGTATGGTCGGTGCGAGGTGATACTACTGGTCGATAATGGGCAGCAGGTCGCGGCCCAGCACCAACCGCAACTCCACGTGGGTGTCAGGGTTGAGCCCGGTCACGCTGGCCAGCGAGGGCGAAATCCCCATCGCGCTGCTCACTTCCTGAATGACCGCCTCGGAGACGCCATAGTTGATGAGGATGCTCTGCGAATAGTCGCCGCGATCTGCGTCGCCGATCGCGTCCACTTGCCAGCCCTTCGCCTCAAGCAAATCGCGCGTCTTGGCGGCCATGCCAGGTACGCCCGTGCCGTTGAGAACCTCGATATTCACCGTGCTCGAGTCGGCGGCAATGGCCTCCGCCCCCGTGTTGGCCGAGGCTGTGGCGGCGGGCGGCGTGAAGAAGGTGCTGACGGCGGCGCGCACCTTGGCGCGATCGGGCAGCAAAATCCACATGCCTTCGGGGCTGTAGGTCTCCTCGCCAAAGCGGTTGTCGAGCACAAGCTGGCGAATCTCGCGCGGCGGGTTGTCGTTGACGTAGGTGGCCAGCTCGATCAGCTTGTCGACAGGGATGTTCGTCTCCACGCTGTTGCGCAGGGTTGCGAGCAACTGGGGCGCACGCGCCAACAGTGTGGGCAGCATCCCGGCGCTCTGCACCTTGTTCATCACGGCGCGAATGACATCTTGCTGGCGGCCTGAGCGACCGTAGTCATCGTCCACATTGCGCGTGCGCGCGTACTTGAGCGCGGTCTCGCCATCCATGTGCTGCAGGCCGGGGTCGAGATGGAAGGTCTCCACGCCTTCATCCACGGTGGGGTACTGTTCGTCGTGGATTGTCTTGGGCACGTTAATTTCGATGCCACCAATGAGATCGACCAATTCGGTGAAGCCGGTGAAGTTGATGCGTACATAGTAGGGCACCGACTGCCCCACAAAACTGCTGACCGTGTCCATGACCAACTGCGGTCCGCCGCCGGGATAGCGTTCTTGCTCGCCGATGCCCCAGGCCGTGTTGATCTTGGTGTTATAGCCCAGCGTGGGGAAGGGGACGTAGAGATCGCGCGGCAGGGATAACATGCCCGCGGTCTGCGAGTCGGGATCGATTGTGGTCAGGATCAGCGTGTCAGTGCGCTGGGGGCCGCCTTCGTCAGGGCGTTCGTCGGTGCCCAACAGCAAAATGTTGATGGAAGGCGTGCGCGGCGCAACCGAGAGGGACTCGGTGTCGGCCCCACTGCCGGACGCGTCGGCAGCCAGGGCCGTCTGCCCGTCCGCTGCCGGAAGCGCGTTTGCGGTGAAGCGCGACTCATACGCCGGCAGGCTGCTTGCCATGCGATCGCGCGACCAGCCGAACAATTCATATCCCGACCACAACGCCAGCAGCAGAATGACGACTGTATAGGCAATTGTGCCAATGGCTGCCTTGCGCGTGTTGCCCGCCTCTTGCGGGGTGGGCGGCAGCGAGAGATAGGGGTCGTAGGGCGTGCGATTCTGCATACCCGAGACTATACCACGCATCGCACATGGCCCAAACGCGCAGCGGCGGCGCGTGGCCGTTGGCGGTGCGCCGATACAGGAGGTAGCGCACGAGCGGCGCGTCGGGACGCCAGGGCTCGCAGCAAATATGGGCGAAATGCCTACTGCCAGTCTGATTTTGGTCCACTTTCAGCGGACCACCACTTCCCGCAACTTGCGCCGTTGGGTTGTAGTTCCCAACTCCATCGTGACTTCAACTAAATGCTGCATCCTGCGAGTGAGACGGTCTTTCGTAGCGACTGCTTTAGCTGCCGTACTGACCAATTGCACCGTGACAAAGACGAACGGCGGCTGAAGCCGCCGCTACGAATCCGCGACGTACTTGCAGGATGCAACACTTAGTCGGTGGTGGTTGTTTCCGGCGCGTCGTCCTGAGGCAGTGTGTGCTTGTAGAGCGCAGTCGGGGTCATGAGGTAGAGAGAGTCCGTCACGTCCTCAATGCCGATGGCGCTGAGGCCGCGCAGCGGGTTGCCCTCGGGCGCAGCAAACTGCTTGATGTAGCGGCCGTCGCGATCGAAGACCCACACGCGTTCGCCGCCGCGGTCAGCCACGTAGATGTCGGGGTTTGTGCCGTCGCCAATCGTGAAATCCACAGGTTCGCGCACGAGGCCCACGCTATTGTCAAGCGAGAAGGAGAGCTGCTCACCGCCAAAGAAGCGCAGAATCTGCCCGTTCTTGAGCATGATCCAGAGGTCGCCGTCGATGCGCATGGTCTTCATGTCATCCAGGTTGACCGGCGCGGCGAACCAGTCGGTCGGTTCCTCGCCGTAGAGACCCTCGGGGTAACGCAGCACCTGGCCGCGCCCGGCATCCGCCAGGTAGAGGCGGCGGCCAAAAGTCTCCAACTGGCGGATGGACTTGAAGTCCGCGGCGCCACCCATGTCCAGTCGCGACGGGCCTTCCACGACTGGGTCGTAACGGTAGATCTGGTTGTTGGAGTCAAGGACGAGGAGCGTGGCCTTGTCATCATAGCCGGGCACCACCGGCTGCCAGGCCATGTCGATGAGCTCGCCCACGATCGCACCACCGAGCGACTGGCCGGTGGTCAGCACGGGCACGCCATCGGGGGTCTCCAGTTGCTCCTGCGAATCATCTACGCGATAGCGCTCCACGAGGCCGCGGCCGGGATCAAGCACGTAGATGTCCTGATCCACAACCAGCAGGCGTGTCGGCGCAGCGCCCTCGGGGAAAACGATGAGGGGCGATGCAAGGCCGTAAAGCAGTCTGGTGTTGGCGGCTTCCTGCTCGATGGAGCGCACCTTGCCGCCCAGATCGTTGGATGCGTCGGTGGGGCCGATGAGCTCGATCGAGCGGTCGATGTAGTCCTGCGCTTCACTCGCCAGATCGAGCGCGCTACGCATATCGTTGGTGTTGAGCGAGTCCTGTGCGTTGAGGATGCGCGCCTGCGCCAGCGAAACGAGCATCTCGGCCTCTTCGCGATTCATCGCGCCGATGCGCCAGTTGTACGCGGCGACGGTGACCGGGACGAGCAGCGCCACGAGGATTGCCAATGTGATGAAGAGGCGCGCGCGGCTGCCCGTAGCGGGCGCAGGCGGTTCGAAGGGGGCTAGGTCGCCGACATACGCGGTCGAGGAAAGGTGCGCAGACGCGGCCACGGATGTCGCAGCACCGCTGCGCGGCACAGATGCAGCGCCGGTCGCGTCGGCCATGGCGGGCACATCTGGCGCGTGTGCGCTCTCTTCGTCTTCGAGCAGCTCGAAGTCGGCGGGATTGGCCGTACGCTTCTCGGGCAGCATCTGGCGGAAGAAGGAGCGTGCACGGTCAGCCCCCTCCTTCGCACCAATCACAATGCGGTCGGTGGCCGACGGCGCTTTATCGCCCTCGTCCTCGCCGGATGCACCTTCGCCAAATTGCGCCGCGTCCAGCGTATCGCCGGCGCCTTGCATAGCCAGTACGGGAAACGGCTCAAAGTGGGTGGCAGTGTCGCTGTCCAGCGGCGCAGACGGCGCTTCAAGTGAGAGGCCGGCGGCCATGTCGCTGCGACGCAGAAAGGCCGGAATGTCGCTTGATAGTTCGGTTTCGAGCTGCGGCGGCGTGAAGGGCGCGGCAGGGGATGTTACGGGTGGCGGCGCGGAGAGCGACGTGGTCAGCCCTGCAGGTGCGTTGCGGCGCGGCGCAGTCAGGGGAGTTGCCGGACGAGGCGGCGGCGGTGGCAGCGCCGGCTGCATGACGAGCAGCAGCCCCGGTCCTGCCGAGCCGCCCGCCTGTTCGCGCAGCCCTTCGGCGGCGTCTTCCACCGTGTCGACCGTGACGTAGTAGACAGTTGCAGCCAGCGTCTTGACGGGCAGCCTGTCGCTCCACCCCGGCCCGCAGAGCAACGCAACGTCGTTCGCCGCCATCTCCCACTTGAGCACCTCAATCGCGTCCATCTCGTCGGGGTTGGCCGGCAGCGCCTTGTCGGGCTGGTTCGGGTAAAGCTCAATGCGCTCTCCCGAGCGCAGCATGGCAAAGGCCGCACCGCAACAGGCCAGCAGCAGCCTCTGGTTGACCAGGGTGGCGCAGCTGAGCGAGACGCGCAGCTGCGCGGTGGGGTTGTGTGCGTTGTGCTCACGCACCACACCCATAGCACTGCGCACAGCTTCGCTCAGCACTGCCGACTGGCTGCCGCGCGCTGTGTAGTAGGTGCGCTGCAGCAAACTCAGCAGCCGCTCGGTCACATCGGTCGGTGCGGGGCTGCCGCTCAGTTCGACGACGGCGTAGAGGCTGCCGCGCACCGCCTGCCTGGTTTCGGCAGGTGGCTCCACGACGCGTGTGCCCAGGCTGTGCGGGTCGGACTCACTGGAAACGTAGGCAACGGTGGGGCGCAACCCCGGCGCAGGGCTTGATGCGGGGTGCGGGCCAGCCTGCACCGGGGACGGTGCGCCGCTCTCCTGAGGGGAGGCTGTGGCTTGGCTGGTTTGAGCATCGGCAGTGTAGGATGGCATCGATGGATCGCTCATGGTCAATATTGTAACGCGCCGCGCGGTGGCTGTCAACGCGCGTGCAGCAAGCGCTTCGGCCCTGAGTGATTACACCGACAGGGCTGTCCTGGCATGCACCGTCTGCGTCGCGAGCCAACGTCACGCCGGCGTTGTCGCCAACGCCTGCTGGAGTGCGGCCACCAGTTGCGGGTCATCATTCCAGCCGCCCAGGTTGACAAGCGCCACCCCGTCCGGCGCCATCGCGCCCGCCAGCGCCTGGGGCAAGGCGCGCTGTGTCAGGTCGGAATTGGCGCTCTCGGTAACAAGCGTATAGAGCACCCTCTCGGCGCCCGCCTCAGCCAACGCCTCGGCCATGTTGATGGGCGGCGGTTCGCCGTGCAAACGCGCCTGGCGCACAAGCGGGAAGCCTGCCGCCTCGAGCGCCGCTTGCACGCCATCCAGAAAACGCACTTCGGCCGCAGCGGACTCGGGCAAAAGCTCGACCCAGGTGGGCGTGCGCGCAAACGCGACCAGCAGCACGCCCGTGGTGGCGCGTTCGTCAACCGATGTCTGCGCAACCACGCGTTGGGCGACAAGTTGTTGCAGCGCAGTCGAATCGGCCAAAGGCCCGCTGAAGCGAATCGGCGGGCCATTCTCCAGTTGGGCGGCGGCTGCCACCATGCGCTGCCGCCCGCCCGCCGAGTGGGGCGTGTCCACCGTATAGACTTCGAGCACCACCAGCGCGTCCGCCCCTTCATTGAGCGCCTGAACCACTGCGGCCTCAGGGCGAGGCTCGTCGTCGAGAAACGCCAGATAGTAGCGCATGGGCGGTCCGTCCGCCGCTGTCTGGGCACTCTCCAGCGCTCTGAGGGTGCGCCGGTGGACGGTGCGCTGGTCGCTGCGCCTGCCGTCCATGTACTGCTTACGCAACTGGGCCAAGGCGAACGGGCGCGCCCACACCGGCCCGGCGGGGAGCCCGGCAGCGTCGGCCTCGCGATAGGCGTTGATCAGCCCGGTGGGGTCATACTGCTCCGGCTCGCCATGCGCGAGGTAGATGACCGCGCTGAAGCCTGCGCCGGCGTCACCTGCAGTGCGCGTAAGCGGAGGCAGATTGCGCGTATCTTCGCTGTGCAGGAGGGCGCGTGTACGCAGCAGATAGCCTGCGACGACGAGAAGCGGGATCAGGAGCAGGCCCACAAATCGCAGCCACCCAGCGAGCGCGCTGAATGCAAAGACAAGGGCCACTACCGCGGCCACAAGCGCCAGCGCCTGGTAGCGCCGGATGTGGTGCACGTTGCCTGTGAGCGAATAGACAATGGCCACACCCGCAACGTAGCCAAGCAGCGCAATGAGCAAGAGCCAGACGGATTGCATCGATAGTCTCGTCTTTCAGGATTCGCCGGCAAAGGGCGCAAGTGGATCGATGAGTGCGTTGCCGCTCGTCATGTCGATGACGGCGGCGGTGAAGTCGCCTACGCGCGCAGCAGGCAGTTCAATGCGGCAGGTGAACTCGGCAGCGAAGTTCTCGTCCAGCAGAACGCCTTCGAATGCGGGCAGCAGCCGTCGCAGCGGCGCGATCGCCGCATAGTCAATGACAAGCCGCAGCGTCGCCTTGGGAATGCGCTCACTTGTGGGCAGGTTTGCGAGCGCCAGTGCGACGCCGCCACTGTACGCCCGCACGAGTCCGCCCTTGCCCAGCAGCGTGCCGCCAAAGTAGCGCGTCACAACGGCGCAAATATCGCCCACGTTGCTGTGCAGCAGCACGTTGAGCATGGGGCGACCGGCCGTGCCGTGGGGCTCGCCTGCGTCACTCATGCCGATCTGTGCGGTGCTGCCTGGCGGGCCTACGACATAGGCCCAACAGCTGTGCGAGGCATCGGCAAACTCGGCCGAGACATGCGCAATGAACGCGCGTGCCACTTCGAGTGTGGGTGTGTGGCCAAGCGTCGTGATGAAGCGGCTGCGCACTATTTCTTCCTCGACGCGATGCGTTTGGGCAGGGATGGGATATCGCTGAGCAGCGGTCACCAGCGGGCTAGCTCGTTTGCGCCGTAGCCGTGGCGGGCGCGCGGCGGCGTTTGATTTCAGCCGCAACCGCCAGCCCAATCCCCAGCACGGTGAGTGGAACAACGTAGACCAGCATCACGCGACTGAAGCGGGGCAACAACTCGAGGCTGGCGGCCGACATGTACAGGTAGGCGGTGTAGGCCGCATAGTAGGCGAGGAAGATCAGCCCCTCGGGCCGACGCACGGCCGAGCCGGCGAAGAAGACGGGCAGGCAGGCCAGCCCAACGGCGCACATGAAGGGAATGTCGAAAGCCAGTGCCGGTGGCGATACCACCAGCGCCTTTGGTGATGCCACAGCCGTTGCGCCCAGCACAAAGAGCAGATTGAAGATGTTGCTGCCCACAACGTTGCCCACTGCGATGTCGCGTTGGCCGCGCAAGGAAGCGACGATCGAGGTAGCCAGTTCAGGGGCGGATGTGCCGATGGCAACAATCGTCAGGCCGATGATAAGTTCGCTCACACCCAGTGAACGCGCCATGTCCGACGCGCTGCCGACGAGGAAGCGCGCACCCAGAACCATGACGAGAAGGCCGGCAACAAGGATTGCGAGGCGCGTGACAATGCCGCCGCGCACCTCGGCGCCGGTCTCCGCCAGGCTCTCTTCATATTCGCGCGTGACCATGTAGCTCGACCGGCGCGCCTGTATCACCACAAAGGCGATGTAAGCAACCAGCAGCAGCGCCAGGATGACCCCTTCCGTGCGGCTGATGATTCCGTTCCAGCTCATCCAGTAGAAGAGAAACGATGCGCCGATCATGATGGGCACGTCGAACCGGATCAGCTGCTGTGCCACGAGCATGGGCGTGATTGTAGCGGAGATGCCCAGGATGAGAAGGATGTTTGCGATGTTGCTGCCGACCACGTTGCCGATGGCAATGTCACCCGAACCCGCCAGGGTTGACTGCAGGCCGATGGCCAATTCGGGCGCACTGGTGCCGAACGCGACCACCGTCAACCCCACAACAACGGGAGCAATGCCAAAATTCTGGGCTATGCGCGCGGCCTGACGCACAAGCAGTTCTGCGCCAAAGACAAGCAACACCAAACCGACCAGAAATCGGACGACGAGCCAAAGGTTCATGGTGTCCAGTCTACCATCTCGAGGGAAATCGGGAAAGACACAGGGCGCGCCGGGCAATTTTGACGCCGCCGCAGCGGGTGGCGCGCGGCTTGCGCCGCCGACAATTGGGCGCGTGTGCGCGCTCTTGTACAATGGGGCCATGGCAACCACGCAGTCGCCCGCACCATCCATTCAGCCGCTGACGACCAATCCACTGGCGCGCATTGGCGGGCGCGATGCACCGCTGCAGCAGTTGCTGCCCAAGGCGGCCGCGCATCTTGCGGCGCGTGGCATCTCGCTGCGCCCGGCGAGCACGGCGCCACTTGAGGATTTCGCGCTCATTGACCCTGCACTCGCGCGCGTGCCTGCGGACCTTCTGCCCGGTCGCCCCTATCCGCCCAGCGAGTGGCCAGCCGCCGGCCTGGGCTATGTGGGGCTGAACGCGGAGGCACGCAGCCGCTTCCTGCTTTGGCTGGAGAGTCCTGAGCAACTTGCGCCGCCCAGCTTCCAGACGCTCTACCTTGCGCAAGTCGAGAGCGCGCTGATTGACGCCGTGGCAACCGATAGCCGCCCGCGACTTGAGCAGACAATTGCCGCCCTGCGTGCGCTGGAAGTGTGGCCTCATTGGCTCGCCCACGAACAGCGCGCCCGCACGCTGCTGCTTGCGTTTTTGCTGCAGGGCGATGGCGCGCAGATCGCGGCATGGCTTGTCGAAGGCCGGCCCCCGCCGGAGGTGGCAGGTGTGGCGCTCGGATGGCAGGCGTTGCTGGGCGCGCCGCTGACCGCGGCCGAGGTGCTGGCCGTGGCGCGCTTGTGGGGCATCAGCGACGCGAAGCTGGATGAGAACGTTGTGGCGCTGCGCCTGCGCTCGCTGTGCGAAAGCCTGGGCGTGGACCCGCTCGTCCATGCCTTGCACGCCGCCGCACCTGCGCCGCGTGCACCGCGCGATACGGTCGCTCCGCACGCACAGGATGACGCCGAGCCGCTTGCTACGATAGGCGCCGCCGACTTGGCAGGCATGGCGCAGCCCTGGCGCTGCGCCCACCGCGACCTGCGCCTCGCCTTTGCACAGCCTGATGTACAGCCCTGGCTCGCGCCTTTGCTGGTCGAAATGCTCGATGATGTGCCGTTGGCCGTTGCGCCGGCAGCCCCTCGCGCCGAGGAGTCCGAGTCCGAGGCCGCCACGTGGACGCTAATCCTCGAGTTTGGCCACAGTCGCTCCGAATACTTCGAGTTTGCGCTCAAACAGGCGCAGCGGTTGCCCGGCTACAGTGCGCTCGTCGATGAACATCGCCATGTGGTCCATCGCGTGCACCTCAAGAAGTCGGAGATGCGCCGCTTCTGGCAATTGTGGGAATATGCGATGAACTGGAGCGACACGCATGTTTACCTCAACGGCAAGGAGCTGGACAAGTGGAAGATCTACCCCTACTCCCAGTACCTCTCATAGCCAAAGACAACCACGAAATGCCGGCTCATGACAAGTGACCTTGAAGTCTACATCCGCGCCCGCTATCCCCTGCTCTGGCTGGTGACCGCCGAGGAGAAGCGCGCCCTGGCCTCGCTGGAGGGCATGGCGCGTATCCAGAAGAAGCGACTGCTGATCTGGAGCCTGACCACAGGCGTTACGAACAGCGCGATTCCTGCGCGTGCCGATGCAGGCAAGCGCGATGCGCTCGCGCTGCTCAGCGCCATCCTCGAGGATCCGGAGCCGGGCATTTGGGTGCTGTGTGATTTCCATCCGCTCCTGCGCGACAACGCCGTGGTGCGTCGCCTGCGCGAGGTGGCCTTTGCGCTCAAGGCTAGCAACAAGACGGTGATCCTGCTCGGCGGCGTTCTCAAGATTCCGCCCGAAATCGAAAAGGAAGTCACCGTGGTCGACTTCGACCTGCCCACGGCGGATCAGCTGGCGCAGATGTTGGCGCGCATTGAGGGCGACCTCACGCGCGGCGGCCGCGTCACGCTCGATCTCGACAAGCGCACGCGCGAGCGCCTCACGCAGGCTTGTCTTGGCCTCACCGAGGGAGAAGCAGAGAACGCCATCGCCAAGGCCATCATCCTGGCCGAGGGGCGGCTGGATGGGGCGGCCGTGGAGGCGGTGACCGCCGAGAAGCAGCAGATCATCCGCAAGAGCGGGCTGCTCGAGTTCTACGCCAGCGAAGAGCAGTTGGGCAGTGTGGGCGGGCTGGATGTGCTCAAGGAATGGCTGCGCAAACGGGTGCGTGCCTTTGGCGATGAAGCACGCGCCTTTGGCCTGCCTGAACCCAAGGGCATTCTGTTGGTGGGCGTGCAGGGCTGCGGCAAGTCGCTCGTTGCCAAGGCGGTGGCCAATTCGTGGCGGCTGCCTCTGCTGCGGCTGGATGTGGGGCGCCTCTTCCAGTCGCTCGTGGGCTCCAGTGAGGAGAACCTGCGCACCGCCATCAAGGTAGCGGAGAGCATTGCGCCCGTCGTTCTGTGGGTGGACGAAATCGAGAAGGGTTTCTCGGGTGTTGGCTCGAGCAATGTGAGCGACGCAGGCACGGCGGCGCGCGTTTTTGGCTCCTTCATCACCTGGCTGCAGGAGAAGAAGGCGCCCGTCTTTGTGATTGCCACGGCCAACGATGTGACGCAACTGCCCCCCGAACTGGTGCGCAAGGGGCGCTTCGACGAGATCTTCTTTGTGGACTTGCCCGACGTTGCCGAGCGGCGCGCCATCTGGGACATCCACCTGCGCAAGCGCAACCGCAACGCTGCCGACTTTGACCTGCACACGCTGGCCATGGCTTCCGACGGCCTCTCGGGGGCCGAGATTGAGCAAGCCGTGATCGCCGCGCTATACGACGCGTTTGACCTGGGGCGTCCCCTCAGCATGGGTGACTTGCTCGAAGTGCTTCAGACCACGGTGCCCCTGAGCCGCATGATGGATGTGCAAATTGCGGCTCTGCGCGCCTGGGCGGAGCAGCGTGCGCGCGCTGCCTCATAACAACGAACAGCGAACTACGACACAGAGCGAACTACGACACAGAGATCACAGAGGGTACGGAGAAACACAGAGAACAGCAACTGCGAGGAAACATTTGCGCAGTTGCTGTTCTCTGTGTTTCTCCGTTACCTCTGTGACTTTAAGCACAGTATCTCTGTGTCGAGGCAGTTCTATTGTGCAGTGCAGGAGCCTGGGCACATCCGCCGCCGTGCCCTCGAGAAACCCCACGAGTAGCCCGGGAACCGCGTTTGACACTGTTGAGCGTCTGCGCTATTCTTCCCGTACACCGAGCGCAATCGTTTGCACCAAATGGATCTCCCCTCTGGAGACGTGCATCTGTGCGCGCTGTGCGTGAAGCAAGCACCCACTGTTTATCAGCTCCAACCCATCATTCCATACGGCAGGTCAAAGGAGATTCAGCTCATGGTACGAGATATGAAGCGTATTGCGGTATTGGGTTTGATCGTAGTTCTGGCCATGCTCTTCACGGCATGTGTGGCGCCGGTTGCGCCCGCCGCTGCCCCGGCAGACGCTGCCGCAGCCGCCCCGGCCGCAAGTGAGCCCGTCAAGGTCGCGTTGGTCTATGGCGTCAAGGGTGACGGTTTCTACGTGACCATGGAAGCCGGCGCGCGCGCCAGGGCCGCCGAGTTGGGTAATATCGACTTCACGGCCGATGGCCCTGCACAGTTCGATGCCGTCCTGCAGCGCCCGATTCTGGATGCCGTCGTGGCCTCCAAGCCGGATGCGATCTGCGTGGCCGCCACCGACAAGCAGGCCTTCATCGAGCCGCTGAAGGCCGCCTCCGAAGCGGGCATCAACATCTTCAGCGTCGACACCTTCATTGGTGACACCGCCGGCGATTACACCACCGGCGACGTCCAGTTCCCGCTCTCCTACATTGGCTCGAACAATGTTGAAGGCGGCACGATCGCCTGCACGGCTATCATCGAGGCCATGGGTGGTGCGGGCAAGCTTTACATCCAGAATGTGCGCCCCGGCATCAGCACCACCGACCAGCGCGAGCAGGGTTGTCGCGAGGCCGTTGAGGCTACCGGTGGCGCAGTCGAACTGGTGGGCGTCGACTATAACGAAGACAGCGCCGCCAAAGCCGCCGAGCAGACCGCAGCCCTTCTTCAGGTACACCCGGACCTGGGCGGCGTCTTCGGCGCCAACCTCTTCAGCGCCGAAGGTGCAGCCCAGGCCGTCAAGAATGCCGGTCTCTCAGGCGTGGTGAAGGTTGCCGCCTTCGATGCACCGGAAGCCGCTATTCAGGACCTGCGCGACGGTGTGGTTGACCTCGTCATCGCCCAGTTGCCCTACGAGATGGGCCAGACCTGCATCGACTACGCCGTCGCTGCCAAGGCCGGCGAGATGGACAAGATCCAGAAGCGCTACCCGACCGGCTATCAGGTCATAACACGTGACAACGTGGACACCGAAGCCTCGCAGAACGCTATCTACAAGAGTGAGTAGTTGAGTCCATGGGTGGGGAGCGGTCACAATCGCTCCCCACCCGCTTCTCCAAATCATGCGCGCCCTGCGCATCCATACGGCCACGCTGCGCGCTGTTCGGTGACGCATGCACGTGCGACCGCTTCGCCGAAGTCCAGGAAACCTCACGCATGGCAACCCTTGCAACGACTCAGACTGAGGCTCCTCCCGCCTCAAGACGATCCTTCCTCGAAGTGCTCAGCTCCATATGGGCCTGGCTCTTTCTCGCCCTGCTGATCATTACCTTCAGCATGACGGGCGGCACTGCATTCTTTTCGCTCGCCAATTTCCAGAACATTCTGGCCAACATGTCCATTCTGACGATCATTGCGATCGGTCAGACCTATGTCATTATCTCGGGCGGCATTGACCTCTCGGCGGGCTGGATCATGGGCATGGTCTCCGTCGTGTCAGCCATTGTCATGAATTACTTTGCGCCCGGCACCTCCATGTTGGTGATTGTGCTGGCCGGCTCGGCTGTCGGCCTGGTGGCCGCCTGGGGCGCGGGTCTGGTCAATGGCCTGCTGGTTGCCAAGCTGAATGTGCCCCCCTTCATTGCCACGCTGGGCATGTTCGGCATTGCGCGCGGCGTGGGCTTCCTGCTTTCGGGCGGGCTGCCTGTACCTGTACGTGTGCGCGGCATCGGTGAACTGGGCAACGGCTACGTGGCGCAATACCTGCCCGAAAAAGGATACGTCTTCTTCGAGCGCTTTACAGGCTTGGAGCAGGCGCAGATGCGGGCCGTCATCAATATTCTGCCCTATGTGTTGATCGTGATGGTGATTGCGCTTGTCATCATGCACCTCGTGCTTTCGCGCTCGCGCTTTGGTCTGCACACCTATGCGATTGGCGGCAACAAGGAGGCAGCGCTGCGCGCAGGCATCCCTGTGGCGCGCACAACCATATTCATCTATATGTTGTCGGCCACCATGGCGGCGCTGGCGGGGCTTGTCTACAACGTCCGCTTCACCAATGGCGCGGCGAACTCTGGCGAGTCTATGGTGCTCGACACGGTGGCTGCGGTGGTGATTGGAGGAGCGTCCCTCTTTGGCGGCTCGGGCACCGTGATTGGCACCTTCATCGGCGCGCTGATCATCGCCGTGCTGAACAACGGTCTCGTCATCACGCGTGTAGATCCCTACTGGCAGTTCATTTCCGTGGGTGTCGTCATCATTGTCGCCGTCCTGATCGACCAGGCGCGCGAGAAGCTGGCTCGCTAGCCGGGAGGCGCATATGAGTGACGTACGCATTGATGATTCCACACGCGTGACGCCTCAGCACAGGGGCGAGATGATTCTACATGCCGAGCACCTGGTCAAACGCTTTGGCGGCCTGGTTGCCGTGGATGACGTAAGTTTTGACATGTATCGCGGCGAGGTGCTTGGGCTGGTTGGTGACAACGGCGCCGGCAAGTCAACGCTGATCAAGATGATTTCGGGCGTCTACAAACCTGACGATGGCAAGATTTTCCTGAGCGGGCGCGAGATCACCATGGCCTCGCCCATGGAGGCGCGCGAACTGGGCATCGAGACGATTTACCAGGACCTCGCGTTGTGCGAGAACCTGGATGCAACAGTCAACATCTTCCTGGGCCGCGAGCCCATGCGCAAATATCTGGGGATTTTCAACCAGGTCGACCGCAAGCGCATGAATGACGAGTCGCTCAAGGTGCTCGATCGCCTGGACATCGTCATCCCCAACTTGCAGCGCCCGATTCGCCAGATGTCGGGCGGCCAGCGGCAGGCGGTGGCAATTGCACGCGCCGTTTACTGGAACGCGCAACTTGTGATTATGGACGAGCCGACGGCCGCGCTGGGTGTGCCCGAGCAGCGCAAGGTGCAGGAGCTGGTGCTGACGCTGCGCGAACAGGGTGTGCCGGTGATCATCATTAGCCACAACATGCAGGATGTGTTTGCGGTGGCCGACCGCATCATCGTCATGCGGCGCGGCCAGAAGGTGGGTGACCTGATGGCCGGGGACACCAACGGTGACGAACTGGTGAGCCTGATGGTGGGCGCCTCCTAACGACAACAAGCCTCGACGCAAAGGCGCAGAAACGCAAAGGAGCGCAAAGAAAAGCAGGGACAAGGAATAACCAGGTCATTGACTTGGTGCTTTTCCTTGTCCCTGCTTTTCTTTACGCTCCTTTGCGTTTCTGCGCCTTTGCGTCGAGGCTTATTGTCGTTAGGAGGCGAAGCGCCAGAAGGGGCCATTGAGGCCCACGCCTGCGAGGATGGACTCGACATCGCCGGCCGACCGGCCGCTATAGCCGGCGTCCAGGCGGCTGCCATACCATGCCTGCGCCAGCGCCCACACCTGGGTCAGCGGCAGCACCGCGCCCTGCGCCATTCCGCGCGCCGCGCACCATGCACTTGCAGCCTCTTCCGACCGGAAGAGCAGGATGTTCGCTCAGGTGTAAACAATATCGTCGTACCATTGGCGCAGCGGCAACGGGAAGTGCACAACGGCTTCCTCTGCCTCAAGCTGCCCGTCGCGCACCTGGCAGCGGAACTTGCCCTGCTCACCGGGCACCTGTGCCGAGGCGACGCCGTCCCGCCGCAGCGCGGCCAGAATGCCCAGTGCATCCCACGCGCAGTTAGCGTCATAACCCGTGCCTCCGCTGGTGACGCGGAAGCCCGTAGGCACATTCGAGAAGGGGTGGATCATCAACAGCGTGCCGTCGCCGCTCAGCACGAGGAGGTGTGCATCATGCAGCCGCTGCAGCGTGGCGCGCAGCGCATCCATGCGCAGGCCCAACTCGATGGCGACATCTTCGAGCATGGGTGCGCGGCCCGTTTCGGCCAGCTCGGTGATGATGAAGTGGCGGGCGCGCAGATCGGTATCGCTGATTTCGCTCATGGGGCCTCTTCAGGTGTGAACCAGTCTAGGTAGGCGCCGGCCCGTGGCCGACGCTGGTGCGGACTTGGCGAAGGAGCGATTGCGTTGAGCGTTGGCCACGGGCGGCGCCTATGATTCGAGCGCCGAGTCGAGCCGCTCGTTGTTGGAGCGCACGGTATCGTAGCGCTCACGCGCGCGGCTGAGCAGGTCACCCAGATCTTCGACGCGTCTGCGCAGGTCCGCCTCGCTGGTGGCGGTCTCCCACGCCTCGCGCAGCAAATCCTCGAATGACTTGTCGCCCTCAATGCTGCCCAGGATCAGGTCGAGTTCACCGATGACGAGCTCAAACATGCGAATCTTGCGGGCGAGCAGATCAATGACGTGCGCTTCGATGGTCTCGTTGCAGGAGAGGTTGTAGATGGTCACCTCATGCACCTGCCCGAGGCGGTGCAGGCGGCCGATGCGCTGCTCCACACGCATGGGGTTCCAGGGCAAATCATAGTTGATGAGCTGATGGCAGAACTGGAGATTGCGCCCTTCGGCGCCGCTCTCCGTGCTTACCATCACACGCACGCCCGGTTCGTCGTCATCCTCGCCTGCCTCGGCATCCACATCGCCGCGGAAGGCAGCAACGGCAGCTTCCTTCTGGTGGATGCTGAGCCCACCGTGGAAACCCACGCAGGAAATCTCCCAGCCACGCAGGTGGTCGAGAATCGCCTCCAGGGTTTCGCGATACTCGGTGAATATCAGGAACTTGCCGGGATAGGTCATCAGGATGTCGCGCACGGCCAGCAATTTGCGCCCGGTGTCGATGGACTCGGCCAGGGCAAGGAAGCGCTGCAGCTCGGCGCGCACGCTGTCGCCATGCTCACGGTCGGCGGTCATCTTGCGCAGGGTGGAAGCCAGCGCCTGCGGGCTGCTGGAAAGCTCCTTTTGCAGCGTAATCAACGTAAGGCGTAGCGACTTGTTGCTGTCCACATCGCGAAAGCGGCGGCGAATGTAGTCGGTGACGTCGGCGTAGAGCTCCCACTCGCGCTCGCTCAGGTCCAGGTGGACAATGGCGGCGCGGCGGCGCGGGAAGGTGATGTCCACCTTGCTGCGCCGGTTGCGGATCATCACATCGTTGAGCAGGCGGCGCAGCGTGCCCGAGTTCTTGGGCTGGCGCACGTCGGATTGTACGAGAAAATGGCGACGGAAGGCGCGCACCGTGCCCAACTGGCCGGGCGTGAGGATGGTCACCAGACTGTAAAGTTCGAGCAGGTCATTTTGTACGGGCGTGGCGGTGAGCATGAGCACGTAGCGCTTGCGCAACTGATTGACGAATTGCCACGCCAGCGTGTTGCGGTTCTTGAGTTTGTGCGCCTCGTCGACGATGAGCAGGTCGTACTCGCGTGCCAGGATGGGGTCCGCGTACTTCTTGAGTTTGGCGCGGTCCAGGCTGACAATCCAGCGCCCTTCCTCCACATCCTGCAGTGCTTTCCAGTCATTCGAGCGGTCCAGGACGGTGAACTCTTCGTGGAACTTCTCGGAGAGTTCCTCGCGCCACTGCTCGGTGAGCGAGGCAGGCGTAAGCACGAGCACGGTGCGCACCAACCCGCGCACGATGAGCTCTTTCATGACGATGCCGGCCTCAATTGTCTTGCCGAGCCCCACTTCGTCGGCGAGGAGGGCGCGCCCGCGCATATCGCGCAGGGCGCGCAGCGCGGCGTCAATCTGGTGCTCGTAGTGTTCGACGGCCAATTCATCGAGGCAGAGGAGCTGGTCGAAGCCGCGGCTCAAGCGCAGGGCCTCCGCCTGCAAGCGCAACTGGTAGACGTCGAGCGGCTCCGCGGGGCGGATGCGCCCATTGATGCGAAAGAAGTTTTCCAGATTCTGCGGCGCTTCGATGACGCGCGGCGGCAGGACAATGCCCATGTCGCTGAAGCGCGAAGTCATGGCCTGGTCCACGTTGTAGCGGTAGCCACAGCGAAAACAGCGCGTCGCGGTTTCGTCATCGAGCCAACTGCAGTCGGGGCAACGTTTGCCCAGTGCGGCCTCAGTGCGAATTGCCTTCTTGCTGGATGTGCGCTCGGGCTCGCTGTCTGGCAGTTCGAGCCATTCAAAGCGGCCACCGGCGCTATCGGCGGCGGGCGATTGGGGTTTGAAGCGTGAGAACATGGCGCAATTATCGGCGCGCCGGCGTGCAAATGCAAGGGTGAAACGTGCACTGCGGGCAGTTGGCTATTGGCGAAAATCGCGCCACACCACTGCGTACGCCTTTTCGACTGCTCTCTGCGCGTTCATGGCATTTGCAGGCACGTTGTGGCATAATTGAAGCTACAATCGAATGTGTCACACAGCAGCGTTTCATCGAGGACATCATTGTGAACAAATTCGTTGCCGTGCGTAAGCGCTCCTCTGTGGGCGTGCAGGAAAGGGCGGGCGTCACGCTTGAGGAGCGGCGGCTGCTTGCGATTGAGGCGATCGAGATTCTTGAGAACGCCCAGGACGCCGAGCGACTCTCGTCAATCGGGCTCAGCTATATCCACCCCGAGGATTTCAACCCCGAGGCTGAAAACGCATTTCACCGGCTGCCCTTTGTCGATGCCTTTGTGGTCGAGACCATCGACCGCCGCATCGCCGAACAGGCCCGCGAGATCCTGGAGGACGACTACGAAGTCGCCCCGGATGTCGCGCTGGGCATGCCCATCCCCACAGCGTGGACGCCCACGGTGCGCGAGGTGGACCCCTCCAAACGCTGGCCCGAATCCACGGGGATTGCATTGGCGCACAGCAAGGGGGTGACCGGCAAAGGCGTGATTGTGGGCGTGCTGGACACCGGCTGCGACGCCGACCATATCGAATTCCGCAGCAAGCGCATCAACTTCCGCTATGTGCCCCTCAATGCCGTGACCGACGCCATGCGCGCCGTGCGCGGCTTTGATGTCGATGGCCACGGTACGCACGTATGCGGCATCCTGGCCGGCGAGAACATCGGCATCGCGCCCGACTGCGACCTCATGGTTGCCTCGGTGCTCGAAAGCGAAACGCTCAAGACATCGCTCGACCGCGTGCTTATCGGCCTTGACTGGATGCTCTCCCAGTTCAGCCAGCCCGAGAATCTCTCCAAGCCGATCGTGATCAACATGTCGCTCGGCTTCCCGCCCGAGGCGCTCAAGCTGCCCGCCTACCGCCGCGCCGCCGACATTTTCCGCAGGGTGCTGCGCACGCTTACGGAAGACTTTAGTGTGCTCGCCGTCGTGGCAATCGGCAATGACGGCCCAGGCAAAATGCGTGCGCCCGGATTCTATCCGGAATGTTTGGCTGTGGGCGCGGTGGACTTCGAGTACAATGTGGCGGATTATAGCGGCGGCGGCATGTCGCCGCTTTCGGGGAAGAGCAAGCCGGACATCGCCGGGATTGGCACCGACGTGGTGAGCGCATTTGAGCGCACACTGGCCAACCGCAGCCGCTACGTGCGCATGAGCGGCACAAGTATGGCGTCCCCCTATGTCGCGGGCATTGCCGCCCTCTACGCGTCGGTGCGGCCGGATCTGCAGGGCGGTGACCTGCGCCGGCGTCTGATTTCCAGTGCGCTGCCGCTCAGGGATGACCGCGACCGTGTCGGCGCAGGGCTGGCGCGCTTTATCAATTACGGAGGCTAGCCATGGCGATGAATCAGGCTTCTGCGCGCAAGAGTGTACGTGGCTCCGCCGTGCAAGGCCCATGCTACAAAGTAATGGTTGCGCTGCGCGGCATGGACAAGGCCGCGGCCGGCGAGGACGACCGCGTCTCCAAACATGCGGCTATGCGCGCCGCCGCCAAAGAGGGGCGCAGCCGCGTCCTGGCGTGGCTCAAGCAGCAGGATGTGGAGGGACAGTACAAACGTGCGAGCGAGCCGACAGCCTTTGGCACCTTCACAATCGAATGCTCAGCGGGTGTCGTGCGTAAATTGAGGCGCGCCCCCGGCGTGCAGAGCGTCGTGCGCGTCAGCGATGTCCCTTTGGAGGCCGTCGCCCGTAAACGCTAGGCCGTTTGCATTTACGGCGACACTTGATAACCGATGACCATGCTCTCGTCCGACTACCCGATGTTGCCGGTCTCACATGCCTTGGAGATTGTGCTGCGCGAGGCGCAGCCGCTGCCGCCGCGCGCGCTCCCCGCAAACGCTGCGCTGGGGCTCGTTCTGGCCGAGGCTGTGATTGCGGCCGCGCCGCTGCCACCCTTTGCCGCCTCGGTGAAGGATGGCTACGCCGTTGTGGCAGCCGACGGACCGGGCATCTATCCCATCGCCGGCGCAGTCGCGGCAGGCAGCATGGCCGACTTCGAGCTGGGTGCGGGTCAGGTTGCCTACATTACAACCGGCGCGCCGCTGCCGCCCGGCGCCGATGCCGTGGTGCAGGTTGAGGACACACGCCGGGTTGAAGGTGGCGCCGTGGAAATCCTGCGCGCTGTGCGCAGCGGTGAAGATGTGCGGCGCGTAGGCTACGACATTGCCGCCGGCGCACAGGTGCTGGCGGCAGGCGAGCGGCTGGGCCCCGCCGAACTCGGGCTGATTGCCACCGTGGGCGTCACCGAAGTCCTCGTCTATCCCAGACCGCGTGTCGGCGTCCTCTCCACCGGTGACGAACTGACGCCCGCCGGCGCGCCGCTTGGGCCGGGACACATCTATGACAGCAACGGGCCGACGCTGCGTGCCGCTGTGGCCTGGGCGGGTGGCGAGGTGGTGGATCTGGGCATTGCCCCCGATAATGAGACCGCGTTGCGCGAGGTGCTCGCCGGTGCGCTGGCCACGTGCGAATTCATCTTGACCAGCGGCGGCGTGAGCATGGGCGAACTGGACCTGATCAAGAAACTTGCGGCCGCGGCGGGCACAGTGCACTTTGGGCGCTTGAACATGAAACCCGGCAAACCCTGCACTTTTGCCACGCTGCCCGGCGGCGAGGGACAACGAACGCGCCTGCTCTTCGGCCTGCCCGGCAATCCTGTCAGCAGCCTGGTGACCTTCTACTTGCTGGCGTTGCCCGCGCTGCGGCGCATGGCAGGCTGGGCGCGGCCCACTCTGCCGCGCGTCCAGGCCGTGCTTGCTGAGCCGCTTCGTCTGGACCCCATGCGGCCCGAGTACCATCGCGCGCACCTATCGTGGGTGAACACGCTGAACGGCGGCGCGGGCGGGTGGCTGGCCACCAGCACCGGCAGCCAGGCCAGCAGCCGGCTGTTGAGCATGCACGGGGCCAATGCGCTGCTCGAATTGCCCCAGGCTGAGGGCGAATTGGCGGCGGGGAGCGTCGTGGGGGCGTTGATGCTTGAGCACTAATGAGCAAGGTACTGGCTGACTGGGTGAACTGAAAATTGATGACTGATAATTGGTAATTGATGTATGGCAGCGTCACGCGACGTGGCGATTATCAGTCATCAATTATCAGTCATCAATTACCAGTTACCACTCAACCAGTCCACCAGCCAACAATACGGACTCGTCATGTCGAACCTGACCCACCTCGATGAACAAGGCCACGCCACCATGGTGGACGTGAGCGAGAAGGCGGAGACCACACGCACGGCCGTGGCGCGTGGCGAGGTGCACATGCTGCCCGCCACCCTCGCTGCCATACGTGATGGCGCCGTGCCCAAGGGCGACGTCCTTGCTGCCGCGCGCATTGCCGGCATCATGGCTGCCAAGCGCACGCCCGACCTGATTCCGCTCTGCCACACGCTGCTGCTCACCAAAGTGGCGGTGGAGTTCGCGATTGACGAAGCGCAGAGCCGTGTGGTGATTACCGCGACGGTGCGCTGCCAGGGGCAGACGGGCGTGGAAATGGAGGCGCTGACCGCTGTAAGCGTGGCCGCGCTCACCATTTACGATATGGCCAAGGCGATTGAGAAAAGCATGGTGATAGGCGAAATTTGCCTCCTGGAAAAGCAGGGGGGCAAGTCGGGCGCGTGGCAGAGGAGTGAGGCATGAATGTATCTGTGCGGTTGTTTGCCACGCTGCGCCAGCAGGCGGGCTGGAGAGAGCGCTCCTTCAGCCTGGGTGAGAGTGCAACGTTGCGTGATCTGGTGGCGGCTGTAGACGCCGAGCAACCGGAACTGGAACTGCACAAGCGCACCTTCTATGCGGCGGTGAACGAAGAGTATGCCAAGGGCGACTGGCCGCTTCACGACGGCGACACGGTGGGCATCTTTCCACCGGTTTCAGGTGGCGCCGAGCCGCGCAAGCTCTTTGCATTGTCCGAAGCGCCCCTCTCGCTGGATGACATTGCGGCACGCGTGAATCGGCCGGACTGTGGGGCCATTACGACTTTTGCAGGCATGGTGCGTGGAGAGACGGCCACGGAGAGCGGCCTGCGCGGCACCGACTTCCTCGAGTATGAGGCCTACGCCGAAATGGCCGAGCGCTCGATGGCGGCCATTGGCGACGAGATTCAGGCGCGCTGGCCGCTGGTGCGCGCCGTGAGCATTCTGCACCGCACGGGGCGGCTGGAAGTGGGCGAACCGAGCGTACTGATTGCTGTGGCGACGCCGCACCGCGGCGACGGTTGCTTTGAGGCATGCCAGTACGCCATCGAGCGCCTCAAGGCAGTAACGCCAATCTGGAAGCAGGAGAACTGGAGCGACGGGCAGGTGTGGGTCGAGGGGCCGCGCAATCCCGAACTGGAAATCGATGCGCCGGGTGAATGATATTCGGCTTGCGCACGGGAAACCGGCGCAAAAAGTTTGACACACGCCCCCGGCCGCTGGTATACTGATCGTCCTGCCTGCGCCGCGCACGATGCGGCGGGGGCGCAACTTAACAGCCGAAGATCGGGGCGGAATTGTCGTCACTGCAGAGATGATCTGCAGAGGAACTTCCCGACTCCCAGCCGGAGCGATCCGGCGAGGTTGCCTCACGAAACAGCAAGTGAGGGCGGTTGTCTGGTAACGGGCAACTGACTACAACCGCAACAGAGAGCAGACCCGCCGTGTTTCGCCATCGCCTTCGGGCGATCGCGCAAATACAGTGAGGGGTGAAAGGGTGGGGTAAGAGCCCACCGGCGGGTGCAGCAATGCGCCCGGCCAGGCGAGCGTGCAACTGGGAGCAAGGCGAGTGGGCTTGGCTTCATGTTCGCAAGAGCATGATGTTGGGTCTCGTCGCAGCGGTGCGGGTGACGCCGGGTTACACCCGGCAAGCCACAAACTGCCGGCGCAGCAAGCGGTGACCGGGCAACCGGAATCTGGTGCGCCGAGATAGATGACGGCGCAGTCGTGAGCCGGAAACGGCCCGGCTGACAGAATTGGGGGTATGATTCCGCCCCGGCTTACGCTGCCTCACCAGGGGTAGGAAGCACACACGGCAAGGCGTGCAATTTGCTGGCGCCGAGCGGCTGTAGTACACTCCGGGAGCCGTGCACGCGTGCTTGCGCCGACGTGGCGGAATGGCAGACGCGATAGACTTAGGATCTATTACCTGATTAGGTGTGGAGGTTCGAGTCCTCTCGTCGGCACCTGAGGGGCCAGTGGGGGCCCGTGGCCTAGCGGGAAGGCGTCTCCTTTGCAAGGAGAAGATCGTCGGTTCGAATCCGACCGGGTCCACTCTCCAAAGTCGAGCGCACGTGGCGGTGACGCATCGCTTCGGCGAGTTTGAGCGGCAGGCTGTGCATAAGTGAATGCGGGCGTAGTTCAGTGGTAGAACGTCTCCTTGCCAAGGAGAAGGTCGAGAGTTCGAATCTCTTCGCCCGCTCTGTAGAATCGGCCTTGTGGCCGAGGTACGAATGGGTCGGCCACAAGGCCGACCTTTTGTCAGCGAAGCAGTCGCAGCGCAGGTTGCGGCATGCGCATTCGCCGAGGTAGCTCAGTCGGTAGAGCACGCGACTGAAAATCGCGGTGTCCCCAGTT
>CAYRVP010000002.1:0-74252 GCA_964427845.1 uncultured Caldilineaceae bacterium | reverse complement strand
CTCTCTTCAATCCTCAATCCTCAATCTTCAATCCTCAATCCTCAATCCTCAATCTTGAATCTTTCGTTCTTGTTACCGCAGGTGCGGGAAGGCCTTGCGGCCGGGGTAAATGGCAATGTCGCCCAGCTCTTCCTCAATACGCAGGAGCTGGTTGTACTTGGCGATGCGGTCGCTGCGCATGGGTGCGCCCGTCTTGATTTGCCCGGCGTTGAAGGCTACAACGATGTCGGCAATGGTTGTATCTTCAGACTCGCCCGAGCGGTGGCTGACGACGGCCGACCAGCCCGCGCGCTGCGCCATGGTGATGGCGGCGATGCTCTCGGTGAGGGTGCCAATCTGGTTCACCTTGCAGAGCAGCGAGTTGCAGGTCTGCTCGGCAATCGCGCGCTCAATGCGCTGCACGTTTGTCACCAGGTGGTCGTCGCCTACAAGCTGCACGCGCTTGCCCAGGCGGTCATACATGAGATTCCAGCCGGCCCAGTCATCCTCGGACATGCCGTCTTCAATGCTGATGATGGGGTACTTGTTGACCCACTCCTCCCACAGGTCCACCACTTCCTCGCTCGAGAGTTCGCGCCCTTCGATGGGTAGCGTGTAGCGGCCCGTTTCGGCATTGTAGAGCTCAGTGATCGCGGGGTCAAGGGCGATAAAGACATCCTCACCCGCGCGGTAGCCGGCCTTCTCAATGGCCTGGAGAATCACGTCGATGGCCTTGGCGTTGCCGCCCAGGCTGGGGGCGAAGCCGCCCTCATCGCCGACATTAGTGCTGTAGCCGCCGTCGTGGAGCACCTTCTTCAGCACCTGGTGAATCTCGGCGCCCCAGCGCAGCCCTTCGGCAAAGGTCGGCGCGCCCACGGGCATGACCATGAACTCCTGGAAGTCGGTGCTGTTGGCGGCGTGCTTGCCGCCGTTGAGGATGTTCATCATGGGCACGGGCAGGGTGCGTGCGCCCACGCCGCCCAGGTAACGATAGAGGGGAATCTCGAGTTCATCGGCAGCGGCCTTGGCCACGGCCAGGCTGACGCTCAGGATGGCGTTGGCGCCCAGGCGGCCCTTGTTCTCGGTGCCGTCAAGTTCAATCATATACTCGTCGATGGCAATCTGGTCGAGCGCGTCAAAACCCAGCAGTTCTTCGGCCAGCGTCTCGTTGACATTCACGACGGCCTTGAGGACGCCCTTGCCGCCGTAACGTTTCTTGTCGCCATCGCGCAGTTCCACAGCCTCATGCGCGCCGGTGCTTGCGCCGCTGGGCACAATCGCGCGGCCGCTGGCGCCGCTCTCGAGGATGACTTCGGCCTCAACCGTAGGGTTGCCGCGGCTGTCGAGCACTTCGCGGCCCTTCAAATAGATGATTTCCGACATTGTTTCCTCCGCTAATCATTTCAGTTTTGGATTTTGATCAGCCATCAGCAGGAACTGTGGCCGTTTGCTGCGAGTCATGTCTGCGGCGCGGCACGTGAATAAGGACGCGGCGCGCGCCTCTTCCTTGTACCACAAAAAGGTGATTTCGTCATGTTCACCCACGCCACAGCCCGAAAAAAGACATCGACACGGAGACGTGTCTCTGTGTCGAAGTCCTTGTGGGTTTACTCCTTGGGCTTGGGCGGCGGCGCATCGGCAGGGCGCACCGTCGCGCTGCCGCCACGCGGCGGCGGCTCGGCGCCAGACGGACGCGGCGTCACGGCCTCGGGGTCGTTGGGCAGCACCTCATAGACCCAGCGCACGGCCCGTTTCCACATGCTGCGTGCGGCAGCGGCCTGGTAGGTTGCCTGGCGGCGCCTGCTCTGCCACCAGTTGGGCACGCGTTTCTCCACGGGCACGCTCCACTCGAGCGCGCACGCCGCCCAGGTCAGCCCGGCGCCAAAGCCCACGAAAACAAGCTTCATGCCCGGGCGCACCTTGCCCGCCTCAATCGCCTCGCAGAGCGCAATCGGGATACTGGCAGTGCTCGTGTTGCCGTACTTCTGCAGGTTGACGAAAACCTTGTCTTCGGGAATCTTCAACTGGCGCAGCACGCTGTGCTGGATGATGCGCAGGTTGGCCTGGTGAGGCACCACCAGGTCCACATCGGCCGTTGTCATGCCGGCGCGGGCGAGGACGCGCGTCGTCGCTTCGGCCATGACGCGTGTGGCAAAGCGGAAGACCGCCTTGCCATCCATCTTGAGGTAGTGGCTGCCGTTGCTCACCGTCTCGAGGCTGGTGGGCATGGCCGAACCGCCTGCGGGCAGCATCAGCGCGTTGGCGCCGGAACCGTCGCTGCCCAGTTCCACCGCGAGGATTCCGCCGGGCACGTCGCTGGCCGCCAACAGCACTGCGCCCGCGCCGTCGCCAAAGAGGACACAGGTGGTGCGGTCCGTCCAATCAACCAGGCGGCTGAGCGTCTCCGCGCCGACAACCAGGATGTACTCGGCGTCACCCGCAAGGATCATGCCGCGCGCCATGCTCAGGCCGTAGACGAAGCCCGAGCAGGCCGCACTCAGGTCAAACGCACCGGCGCCGTCGGCCCCAATCAGGTCCTGGATGATGCTGGCGGTGGAGGGGAAGGTGTGCTCGGGCGAAGAAGTGGCGCAGATGATGAGGTTGACCTTGCTGGCCGGGATGTCGGCCACCTCGAGCGCCTTGCGCGCCGCCGCCGCCCCCAGCGTGGCGGAAGTCTCCTTGGGGTCGGCGGCCACGTGGCGCTCGATGATACCCGTGCGGTCGCGAATCCACTCGTCTGTGGTGTCAACTATCGACTCGAGGTCCTTGTTGGTGATGATCTTGTCGGGCACCTGGTAGCCCCAGCCGACGATTTGCGCGTAATGGCGGCGCTCATCCATGGGCACCGGGGCAACAACCGGCACGGGCGCGCGCAGGGCGCCCGCCCTGCGCCAGAGGATGTTTTGCCCCGCGGTTGCGTCCGCCGACTTTTCGGGGCCGGCGGCGTGGCCATTTGTGTGGCCGGGCGCGGCTGCGCCCGATTCGTTTTGCGCCTGTGCGCGCGCCGGCGGCGTCTGCACTTCTGTCATTTCGCTCTTCTGCATAGGTTTTCCTTCAGCGCCGCACGTTCAGGATGTGGCAGGGCGCGCTGCAGCCGCTCCGGCCGCCGGCACATGTCGGCGCAGCATGATGCAGGCGTTGTGGCCGCCAAAGCCAAAGCTGTTGCTCAGCGTGACCGCTACATCTGCCCGGCGCGCCACCAGCGGCGTATAGTCCAGGTCACACTCGGCGTCCTGGTCGTTCAGGTTGATGGTGGGCGGAATGATGCCGTTCTGGATGACCTTGGCGCAGACAATCGCCTCCACCGCACCGGCGCCCGCCAGCAAGTGGCCCGTCATGCTCTTGGTGCTGCTGATCTTGACCTTGTAGGCGTGGTCGCCCAACACCTGCTTGATGGCTAGCGTCTCGCCAATGTCGTTGTAGCGTGTGGCGGTGCCGTGGGCGTTGATATAGTCAATCGAGGTGGGGGGCGCACCGTTGGCGGCAGCCTTGCGCAACGCCATCTTCATGGCGTCGGCGGCGCCGCGCCCCGTTTGGTGGGGCGCCGCCATGTGGTAGGCATCGTTGCTGCTGCCATAGCCAATGACCTCGGCGTAGATGTGCGCCCCGCGCGCCAGCGCATGTTCCTCGGACTCGACAACGAGAATCGCGCAGCCTTCGCTCATGACAAAGCCATCGCGCGTCGCGTCAAAGGGGCGGCAGGCGCCTGCTGGGTCATCGTTGTAGCGGCTGAGCGCGCCCATGACGTCAAAGCCCGCCATCATCGTGGGGTGCAGCGCCGCCTCGGAGCCGCCGGCAAGCATCACGTCGGCGTCGCCGCGCAGGATAACCTCCGCGGCTTCACCGGTGGCGGCCGTGCCGCTGGCGCACGCGCTGACAACGGCGTGGTTGGGGCCGTGCAGATTGTACTCAATGGCAATGCGCCCCGCCGCCGAATCGACCAGCATGTTGGGAATCATGAAAGGGCTGACCCTGTTGAGTCCCTTGGTCTGCGCGGTTTCATGACCTTCGATTGTGGAGTGGACGCCGCCAATGCCGCTGCCCACGATCACGCCGATGCGTGCAGGGTCCTCGTCCGCAAATTGCAGCGCGGCGTCGGCAATGGCTTCCCTGGTTGCGGCGAGCGCATACTGGATGTACAGGTCGAGCCGGCGCGCTTCCTTGCGGTCCATGTAGTTGGCCGGCTCGAAGTCTTTCACCTCGCCGGCGAACCGGGTGCGCAGATCCGAGACATCAAATCGGGTGACTGTGGCAATCCCCGAACGCCCTGCCAGCATCCCCTCCCACGTTTCGGCCACGCTCAGCCCCAGCGGGGTGATGGCCCCAACACCTGTAATGACTGCCCGGCGGCGTGGCGCCTGCTGGCTGCCGTCAACACTTTGCGCTTCGTGTGCATTCATGCCTGTAGATACCTTACACATACATTGAAAGCCGCAGACAACGTTTCTGCGTGCGGCGGCGAATACGCTCGTTCGAGCGTCAAGGTCACTTTGGGGCAGCCCGCTTTACAGATGCAGCGGCGCTGGCAAAAGTTGCGGCTACCATTGTACCCTCAAACGAATAACACAGAAAGACGGGCATAGTTTCGCCAGTCGTGGACTTTGCCTTCAATGTACATGCAGGACGCCGTCCCACGTGGGGCGGCGTCCTGTTTGGAGTGCCAGTTGTGTGCCACCGCGCTAGGCGGCGTCTCGATTTCCCAGTGCCTTGTAGAGCAGATACCCCCCACCGGTGACCATAGCCAGAGCCGCAACGCCGTTGAAGGATTCGAGCCAGGCGGTGTTGTTGATGCCGATCGCTACACCCAGAACCATCAGGATGCCGGCCGGAATGAACGCCCACCGGCGGCTGCGCTCGCCGCTCGGTTTGGCCAGCGCCACAATCAGGAAGGTGATTCCCAGGCCAGCCATGAAGGTGGCGCCCACCAGATTGTCGCGCCCGTTGCCAAAAGCGCTGTCGCCCAGCGTTGCCGTGGCGGCAAGGCTGAGCAGCGCGCCGCCGGGGATGATCGCCCACCACATGTCGCGCCGCACGGCGTAGACGGCCCAGAAGCCCAGGCTCAGCGCGCCCAGGAAGATCCCCCCGGCCAGGAAAGCCATCCGGCTTGGTGCATAGTCGCTGACCATGATTGTGCCCGAGAGGCCAAAGAGCGCGCCGGCGGGGATGGCCGCCCACCAGTTGCCCTGGGGTGCGCGCACAAACCAGTAGCCGAAGGCCAGGCCGCCCGCCGCAAAGAGCAAGGCGAAGATGTAGCCGGGCACTCCCAGATACCTGTTAAGGCTGGAGGCCAGCGTGCTGAGCCCGGCGAAGACCAGAATCGCGCCCCAAATGGCCGCGCGGTTGCGCCCGCGCCGCGGAATGCGATTCTCCTCGGGAAGCATTGTGCTGTTATTGGGATGAACAGGTGAAGTTGACATTTGTTGCGCCCTCCCTGGGCTGACTAGACAGCCGGCCACGTGCCGATTCGCTGTATGGCCCGAGCATACGCCTCCAACATGACTCACACAACCATCCAAAGGTATGTCCGCGGCTTTGGCAGAAGTGCCGCCTGCGCGTATGGGGCTGCGCAGCGCGGCGGATGTTGTTTTGGCGCGCGCTGCGGTGCTATACTCGCTATGGTGCGCCGGAGCAATTGCCTGTTGTTCCGCCCGCCGCCACACGCGCCGCGCCATGTGTATCGCCGCAAGAAGGACATCGCCCGCATGCTTGGTACTTCCCCGAGCCACGCTCGCCGCACACAGAGTTCGCGTCTCTTCATTCTGCATTGCCTGCTTGTTCTGGTGCTGGCGCTTGGTGCGTGCGCCGCGCCCGCAGGCGCGACGGCAGCTTCAGCAATCGCCGCGCCGCGCGCCGGGACGAATGGCGCACCGGCGCCGCTGCCACCGCGCCCGGGGGGTGCATTCCCCACAAGCACCGCCACAGAGAGCGCGACCGCCGCACCTGTTGACGCAGGCTCTTCCACAGCGGGCCAAAGCGACGCCTTCGCGCCGGTAGTGCAGGCCACGCCGATCAGCCTGCCCACGCCCACGCCGGCGGCTGCGGCGCAGGCGTCTGCGCAGCCCGCTGACTGGACGGTCTCCGGCCCTGCGCGCGTGGCGCTGTCGCCGGCGCTGCCCATCGCCCTGGCCGACAGCCTGCGCGCCATGATTGAGGCCACGGGCCCGCTCGAAAGCGTCAACGGCACCGCGCCACTCTCGCTGGCGGCATTCCCGAGCGACGCCACCCTGCGCGTTGATCTCGCCGGCGCGGCCGACGCCGGCGAGGCGCTGGCGACTCGCTACTTCGCCGCCGTCGTCCCCTTTGACACCATACAGGACGACCTCACGCTTGAGGAACTCACCGCCCGCTGGGACGGCAGTGCGCCCGTCTATGTCTCGCAGGCGGCGCTGGACTGGCTGCCTGCCATCCTGGGTCAGCCCGGCGCAAGCACGGAAGCGGTTGAACCTGAGGCGCTGATCGGCCTGTTGGAGGAGAACCGCGACGCAATCGCGCTCATCCCGTTTGAGCAGATCGACCCGCGCTTCAAGGTGCTCACGGTTGACGGCGTCAACGTGTTGAGTAACCAAGTGCAGGTGGACATCTACCCGCTGGTTGTCCAGGCCAAACTCAGCGGCGAGGGCGCGGCACAGCTCTATGCCCGCCTGGCTGCCGTGGCCGCGCCGACAACCAATCGCGACCCAGCCAGGCTCACCTCGCTGGTGATGACGGGTGTCACGGCCATGGCACGCGGTACGGCAGCGGCTATCGAGCGCGCCGGCGATCCCGCTTATCCCGCCCGCATCATCGGCCCCGAACTTGCGCTGGCCGACATTACGCACGTAAGCAACGAAATCCCCTTTATTGACGGCTGCGTGGTCAACAACACGGAAAACAACCTGCAACTCTGCAGCGACCCGGCATACTGGGCGGCGCTAGAGTTGATGGGTACGGACATTGTGGGGCTGAGCGGCAACCACGTCAACGACTTTGGTCGCGACGGCGCACGCGAGTCACTGGGTTGGTACAAGGAGAACAAGATCCCAGTCTATGGCAGCGGCTTGACGGTGGACGCGGCCTGCGCGCCGCTGCTCTGGGAGAGCAACGGCAACACCTTTGCGTTCATTGCCGCGCTGGCCTACGGCCCCGAGAGCGCATGGGTAACGGACGAGGAGCCCGGCTCCTGCTACTACTATGAGCACAAGGAGCGCATCATCAGCACGGTCGAGACACTGAGCCGGGCCGTGGACATTGTGGCCGTCGAACTGCAGTATGAGGAGACCTACTTCCCAAATCCTACGGCCACGCAGGTGGAGGAGTTCCGCGAACTGCGCGCCGCCGGGGCAGACCTTGTGACGGGCGTACAGAGCCATGTGCCTCAGGCGCAGGAGCCCTACGGCGCATATGACGAGGGCGGCGACGGCTTCATCTCCTACGGGTTGGGCAACCTGTACTTTGACCAAATGTGGAGCTGGGAGACGCGCACGGAGCTCTATGCCCGCCACGCCATCTACGACGGCAAGCTGATCAACACCGAAATCCTCACGGGCGTGCTCGAGGACTACGCGCAGCCGCGCTGGACCACGCCCGAAGAACGTGCCGACCTTCTGCAGACCATCTTTGACGGCGCGCCCGAACGGCCCTAGGAAATTTCGGCACGCAGAAAAGACGGAAACAACAGAAAAGGCAGGAAACAGAAGCGCTCGCTCTTTTTTCCTGCCTTTTCCGTTGTTTCCGTCTATTCTGCGTCCCGAAATCTGTCTACGCCTTGGCGGCGACAGCGGCGGCGAGAATCTCCTGGATGTGCTCCACCATTTCCACGGGATTGGCATGCAGCCCTTCCAGCAGCAGCGCGTTGTCAAAGAGCTGATCGATCGCGGCCGCCAGCAGCGGCTCGTTGGGGTTCTTTTCCAGCGCCAGCGCCAGGTTGGCAATGATGGGATGCTTGCGGTTGAGTTCGAGCACCCGTGCCGGTGCGGTGTAGTCCTCTTCCGTTAGCCGGCGGAAGCGTTCCAGGTCGCGCTCGTAGCTCTCTTCATCGGAGACGAGGCGGCACGGGCTGTCCACAAGCAGCTTCGCCTCGCGCACACTCTTGATGCGCGCACCCAGCACCGAGAGAAAGCGCTTCACCAGCGCATCAAACTGCTCGCTGGAGACGGGCGCAGCGCTGCTCTCCGGCTGCTCGGCCTCTTCACCAGACTGGGGCAACTCGAGATTGGCATCATCCACATTCTGCAGCGTCTTGCCCGCGTAATCGCGCAGCGAGGTCGTCACAAAGCCGTCAATCGCATCCACCAGGTAAAGGACCTCGATGTCGTGCGCGCGGAAGTAGTCCAGGTGGGGGCTGTGGGCAAGGCTCTTGAGGTCACCACCCAGCACGTAGTAGATGACCTCCTGCCCTGCGGCCATGCGCTCGCTGTACTGCTTAAGCGAGACCCACGCATCTGCGCCCGTGCGGCTTGAGCGGAAGCGCAACAGATCGACCAGCACCTCCTTGCTGGCGGGGTCGGTGACAACGCCCTCCTTGACGAAGACGCCAAACTCCTCCCAGAAGCGCAGGTACTTGTCACCCTCCTCGCTCTCTGCCAGCGCCTTGATCTCCTTGTGCACACGGCTGGTGAGCGCGCGCCGCATCTGCCGCATGAGCGGGTTGCCCTGCACCGTTTCGCGCGAGACGTTGAGGGGCAGGTCCTCGGAGTCGACCACGCCCTCCACAAAGCGCAGGTGTTCGGGCAACAATTCCTTGTTGTGCTCCTGGATGAGCACCTTGCGCGAGTAGAGCGTGAGGCCGTACTCGGGACGCAGGTGCAATTGTGTGCGCTCGCGCGAGCCGGGCACAAAGAGCAGCGCGCGCAGGTTGACGGGCGCGTCGGTGATAATGTGCAGATGGAGCAGCGGCTCGTCATCGGCCAGCGTCAACTGCTGGTAGAACTCGGTGTACTCGGCGGGCTGCACGGAGGAAGGGCTTTGCCGCCACAGCGCCGTGCGCCGGTTGACCGCCTGCGGGCCCTCTGCTTCGACCTCTTCCCCGACGATCGTATCGTCCACCGCGTCCGCCGCGTCGACGCTCTCCACATATATCGGGAAGGAGACGTAGTTGGAGTGTTTGCGGATGATGCTTTCGAGTCGCCACGGCTGCGCAAACTCGGCGGCATCCTCCTTGAGGTGAATCTGGATTTCGGTGCCGCGCTCGCTCTTCTCTGCCGGCTCGAGCGTAAAGCTGCTGTCGCCGGTGGAGCTCCACTGCCATGCCCCCTCGTCGGGGCGATAGGAGCGCGAGGTGACGGTCACCCGGTCAGCGACCATAAAGACCGAATAGAAGCCGACGCCAAACTGGCCGATGATCTCCTCCTGCGCGGCCTGACCCTTGCCGGCGTTGAGCAGGAAGGCGCGCGCACCCGAATGCGCGATGGTGCCCAGATTCTCGATAAGTTCCTCGCGGTTCATGCCGATGCCGCTGTCGCGCAGGGTGAGCGTGCGCTTGGCCGGGTCCGCGAGCAGATGAATGGCCAGTTCGCTCTCTGCGTCCACTACGTTGTGATTGGTGAGCAACTCGAACTGGATGCGGTTGAGCGCGTCGGACGCGTTGGAGATGAGCTCGCGCAGGAAGATGGCGCGGTCGGTATAGAGCGAATGGGCGAGGATGTCGAGCAGTTGCTTGACTTCGGTGCGGTATTCCAGCGCTTCGCCGGTTGGCTTGACTGTGTCGGACATGGCAGACTCCAGAAGGAAAACGGCGCGCCGCTGGGCGCAATGATCCAACGGCGGGCCGAGACGAATGAGTTTCAATGTCCCATTATAGCGCGTGCGTCATCAACAGCCGTACCCAGTGGCACAGTAACAAGCGGACCCCAGCGGACTGAATGGCCAATTGGCCAGTATCCGCTGCAATCTGTATTCTTCTGTGATGACTGTGCGGCCGCCCGTTGCTACTCGGCGTTGATGAAGCGGCCGCCGCGCACGGCTGCGCCAAGCACCAGCGCCGACGTCACCAGCGCCAGATTCTTGACGATGTACTGTCCCTCGATGGTCAACCCGAAGGGGAAGTAGGTGAAGACCAGTTCCGGCGTCACAAAGATGGGCAGCGCCGTGCCCGGCATCTGCAAGAAGAGCAGCAGCAGCGTGATGCGCATGAAGAGCCCGGTCATCAGCCCAATGCCGATGGCCATCTCCCACACGGCCAGCAGCGGCAGGAACCAGGCGGGATTGACGAACCAGGTGGACTGTCGCACCAGGTCTTCGGCAGGGCTCAGCCCCGGAATGAGTTTGAGCGCGCCAAACCAGAAGAAGATGATGCCCAACCCAACGCGCATGAGCACAAGGCCATTGCGTCCCATCCAGCTGGTAATGCGCAGGTCGATGGCGTCGATCTTCTGCCAGCAGGGCAGCTTGCGCAACAAGCGATCTTCCAGCGTCAACTTGCGGGCAGGGGTGGAGGAGTGGTAGGGCATGGGCGAATTGGGCATGGCAGCCATATTCTGTGTCACGACGGCAGTTCTTTCCAGATAAAGCCGCAAGCACGGCTTCGGCATTGCAGTACAATCAAGCAGTGACATCAGTATTGCACAGATACGTCGCGCGCGTTGTGAAGGAATTCACAATTTGCGCCCTGGCTGGCCCGCAAACGCATCGATGCGCGCGCCTCGCAATATACTGAGGCGCCGCCACCCGCCACCCGTCACCCGATATCATGTCAGCCTCCCAAATCGCGAACCTGCTCGCAACCGAAGCCCACGAACGCCTGGCGCGCCTCCCCGCGCGCACGACGGCGCGCGCGCTCGCGCAAACACTCGCGGCGCTGGCCAACTTCAACGGCGGCGATCTGCTTCTGGTTGCTGCGTTCACGGCAGACGAGGCGCACGGCGCCGCGACCGCCGCACTGCGCGACAAGGTGCTCCAGGCTTGCCTGCTGGTTGACCCGCCGCTGATTCTGCCCGCGGCGCGCATGGCCGCCACGGCAAATGGCGAGGCGGTCGTGCACGTCAATGTACCCGCCGGCCTGCCCCATGTGTACAACGTGCAGGGGGTCTACGCAACGCGCATGGGCGCGCACAACCGGCCGCTCACCACGCCCGAGTTGCGCCACCTGCTCCTCGATCGCGCCGAGAGTGGTTTTGAGGCGCAAGCCGTTGAGGGGGCCACCCTGGACGACCTGGACCTCCAGCGCATCGAGCGCTACCTCGACCGCCTCATGCTCCAACCCGCCGATTTGGCCGAGGGCGGCTGGAGCGCCACGCTGCACGCGCGCGGCTGTCTTGTGCCTGTGACCCAGGCTGTGCTCCGACCTACCGTGGCGGGCATTCTGCTCTTTGGGCGCAATCCCCAGCAATTTGTGCGCAGCGCCGAAATCGTCTGCGTGCGCTACGGCGGCGAAAGCATGGCCGACGAGTTCATCCGCCAGGAGATTACCGGCCCGCTGCCTGACCAGCTTCGCCAGGCCGAGGCCTTTGTGGCCGCCAATATGCGACGCGGCATGCGCATCTCCGGGATGATGCGTGAGGAGGCAGCCGCCTACCCGCTGCCCGTGGTGCGCGAGGCGATTGTGAACGCCGTGGCGCACCGCGACTACAGCGTGCGCGGTGAAGGCATCCGCCTGCTGCTCTTCAGCAACCGGCTCGAAATCTACAGTCCCGGGCGGCTACCCGGCCACGTGACGCTGGCCAACCTCAAGGATGAGCGCTACAGCCGTAACGAAGCCATCGTCGCCATCCTCAGCGACCTGGGCTATATCGAGCGGCTGGGCTATGGCGTCGACCGCATGTACAGCAGCATGCGCGCCGCCGGTCTGGCTGATCCCGATTTTGTCGAGACGGCCGCAGGCTTCCAGGTGACGCTCCACGCCGCTGCCGAAATGGCCGCTTTGCCGCCGGGTGACGCCGCGCATGCCATGGCCGGTGGCTGGCTCGATCTCAACGAACGCCAGCAGGCCGCGCTGGAGATGGCGCGCGCACAGGGGCGCGTGACCAATGGTGATTTGCAGGCGCGCACGCCCGATGTCAGCGCCGAGACCATTCGCCGCGACCTCGCCGACATGGTGGAGAAGAACCTGCTTCTGCGCATTGGCAGCAAGCGCGCAACCTACTACATTCTCAAATAGGGCCGTGCGTCTTCCTTCTGTAGCGGCGGCTGCCCGCAACAATGCCATGTGGTGTGATGCCGTGTGCCGTGCACACGGCTTGCCTACGCGCCTTGACGGCCCGCTCTGGCAGTGCGCACAGACGACACCGCAGTACTATCCAAACGCCGTCACGCTGCAGGTAGACGCGCGCGGCGCACGCAATGCGCAGATGGCGGCGATTGCCGCGCTCGCCACGCAAACAATGGGCGGGCTGATTGAAGGACTCTCGGTAAAAGACAGTTTCGCCACGCTCGACCTTGCCCCTCTCGGCCTCGAAGTGCTGCTTGAATCCACCTGGATTGCATGCGCACCCGGCACTGCGCGGCTTGCAGATGCACAACAGCGCTGGTCGGCTGTACAGACACCCGCGCAGTTGTCCGCCTGGGAGGACGCCTGGCGCGCTGAAGAAGGCGCGCCGCACAGGCGCATCTTTCGCCCCGCGCTGCTTGATGACCCGGACGTGTTTCTTCTGGCCGCGCGGCGCGACGGTCGCATAGTCGCAGGCGGCATTCTCAACCGGACAGAGACCGCCGAAGGGACGGTGATTGGCCTTTCCAACGCGTTTGCGGCCGCTGGGGAAGATGGCGAGCAGTGCTGGCTGGCATTGAGTGCGTGCGCCGCACAGGTTGCGCCGGGTTGCGCAATTGTGGGCTATGAGAGCGGCGAGGCACTGGCATGGGCCGTGGATGCAGGCTTCACGCCGCTGCACCCGCTGCGTGTTTGGACGCGCAACCCTGAATCTTGAATCGAGCCAACAGATGGGGTGCGGCGGCATGGGGTAAAATGAGTCATCGCACGCGCAACCGTTGGCGCGGCGCAGGAGGACATGATGCGTTCAGTTTCGATTGTGGGGATTGGCCAGTCGCCCGTGGGCGAGTTGTGGAACCGCTCGGCGCGGCAAATCGCGTATGATGCCGTCTCAGCCGCGATGGCCGACGCCGGCATTGAGAGCGCCGACGCGCTCTATGTTGGCAACATGCTCTCGGGCAGCCTGATTGACCAGGAGCACCTCGCCACGCTTGTAGCCGATGCCTGCGGGCTGCGCGGCATTGAGGCTGCCAAGGTGGAGGCCGCCTGCGCCAGCGGCGCTGCGGCGCTGCGCGTGGGCATGATGGCGATTGCCTCCGGCTTCCACGACGTGGTGATTGTCGCTGGTCTCGAGAAGATGACCGACACCGTGGGCAAGGATACCACCGCCGGCCTGGCAACCGCCGCCGACGCCGAGACCGAGGCGCTCCACGGCGTCTCCTTTGTGGGGCTGAACGCACTTATCATGCAGCGCTACATGCACGAGCACAAGGTGCCGCTGGATGCCTTTGCCGGCTTCAGCATCAATGCCCATCGCAACGGCGCCAACAACCCCAACGCCATGTTCCAAAGCCCGATTTCGCTCGAGACCTACCTGCGCGCCCCGGTCATCGCCACGCCCATCAACATCATGGACAGCAGCCCGGTCTGTGACGGCTCGGCAGCCGTGGTGCTCGTACCGACCGAGCACGCGCAGCGCTACGCCACCGGCCACCGGCGCGGCGCCGTGCAGATTCTGGCGTCGGCGGCCGCCACCGATTCGATTGCTGTGCATGACCGGCGCGACCCGCTGTTCTTGCAGGCTGCTGCCACAAGCAGCAGCAAAGCCTTTGCGCAGGCGGGCATTGGCCCCGAAGCGATTGACTTCTTCGAGTTGCACGACGCCTTTACAATCATGAGCGCGCTGAGCCTGGAGGCGTGCGGCTTCGCGCGCCGCGGCGAGGGCTGGCGGCGTGCTCACGAGGGGGACATCAGCCCCAGGGGCGATTTGCCGCTGAGTACAATGGGGGGGCTAAAGAGCCGCGGCCACCCGGTTGGCGCGACGGGCGTCTACCAGATCGTCGAGACGGTGCTGCAATTGACGGGCGAGGCCGGGGCCAACCAGGTGCCGGGCGCGCGTATTGGCATGGCGCAAAACATTGGCGGCAGCGGCGCCACCATCCTCACGCACATCCTGGGCGTATAGCAAGTACATACGACGCAAAGGCGCAAAGACGCAGAGAAAACGCAAAGAAAAGCAACAACAAGAAATGCCGCTCTTGTTGTTGCTTTTCTTTGCGTTTTCTCTGCGTCTTTGCGCCTTTGCGTCGTATCTGGCTGTTACGCCGTTGGAACCGCCGCCGGCACCGCCTCGGCCACACCGTACTGCGCCTTCAACTGATCAATGAGCGCATCCTTTTCGGCCCACACCTCCGTCAGCCAGGTGCGGAAGCGGGCGCGGTCGTCGTCGCTGGCCATGTAGTTGCCCTCGATGAATTCGCTGGGAATCGCGCGCTGCTGCACATGCACAACCACCTTGTGCACGCGCCCGCGCATGATGTCCAACAGGCTTACCTCGCCGTCGGGATAAAAGATTGTCACATCGAGGAGCGAGGTGAAGCGGCTGCCCATGGCCTCTAGCGCAAAGGCAATGCCGCCCGCCTTGGGCTTGAGCAGGTTGCGGTAGGGCGAAGACTGCGCGTCGTGTTTGGCCTGCGTAAAGCGCGTGCCCTCCACATAGTTGAGGATGGCCGTGGGCAGGAGCTTGAACTTCTCGCACGCAATGCGCGTTGCCTCCACGTCCTGCATGCGCAAGGAGGGGTCGCGCGCCACTGCGTCGGTCGAGTGCCGGTGCATGAAAGGGAAGTCCAGCGCCCACCACGCCTGCCCCAAAACCGGCACCCAGATGAGATTCTTCTTGAGAAAGAAGCGCATGAAGGGGATGCGGCGGTGAAAGACCTTCTGCAGCACGGGGATATCCAGCCCGGAAAGGTGGTTGCTGAGCACCAGATACCACTGCTGTGTGCTCAAGCCTTCCATGCCCGTCACGACCCACTCGACGCGCTGCAAATTATGGATGAGCCAGTTGTTGCCGCCGATCCAGTTCTGCGCGAGGGCTGCGGAGGTGGCCGAATGCTTGCTGCGACCCTCGGCGCTGGGCGTGAGCAACTTGACGGCTGTGACGATGAAGAGCGGAACTGTCCAGATGATGGTGTTGAGCAAGATGCCTACGAGGCCCAGAGCGGTGCGCACAGGGCTGGGGAGGAATCGGAACATGCAGAGAATCCTTGATCTCGAGCGCGTGGCTGGCCCCACGCGGGCATGTGCGGGCATGCGCGCGCATAGTCTACAGGTTGCTTTGTGTTGCGGCAAGTGCGAAAACGGAAAATCGAACGTGGGGTAGGGCGTAGGGAACGGCGGACCGCCGTTCCCCACGCCGGACACTACTGCACCAGCCCGTCGGGCACGCCATTGGGAAATTCGGCGTCAATGGCCGCCTGTATTTGCTGGATGCGATTTTCGGGGTTGGGGTGCGAGCTGAAGAATTCGGGCGGCGCCTGGCCGGTGCTCGTGGCCTCGAGAATCTGCATCACGCGGATCATTGTGCGCGGGTCATAGCCCGCATCGGCCATAAAACGCACCGAAAGCTGATCGGACTGCAATTCGTCGGCGCGGCTGTACTTGAGGGTGACCATTTGGCCCACCAACTGCGCCATGCGCGCCGCCTCGATTGAGGATGGATTGTTCGGGTCATAGGCGGCCACCGCCGCCGCGCCACTGATGCCCTCGACCAGTTGTGATTTGGCAATTTGCTCAGCGGCGTGGCGCGCCACCACATGGCCAATCTCATGCGCGAGCACGCCGGCAAGCTGCCCTTCGGTTTCAAGCGCCTGGTAGAGCGCGGCGGTCATGAAGACCTGGCCACCGGGCAGCGCAAACGCGTTCACTGTCTGTGGATCGGCGAGCAGGTGGAAGTCAAACTGATATGCGGTGTTGCCCGCTTGTGAGCGCTGCACGATGCTGTTGCCCACTTGATCGACCAGCGCCTGCGCCTGCGGGTCGGCGAGTTGGCCCCCATACTGCTGTTCCATCTCGGGCACGGCCTGCAAACCGAGGGCAATCTCCTGGCTTGGCGTCATGGCAACGCGCTGCACCTCGCCCGTGACATCGTTGGGAACGCGTGCCGTGCCAAAGTAGTAACCTGCAATGGCGATGAGCGCCATCACCACGAATATCATCAGGCGGCCACCAAGCCCGCCACCACGGCGCGTTGGCGAGCCACCAAAGCCTCTGCCATACATCGTCTTCCCCCTCTCAGCTGCAATCTGCCTAAACACCTGTGCACTGCGCTGCGGCGGCATGGCCTGTGCAACGGCGGTCGCATCATGGCAACTGTATCATGCGGGCAAGAAACGTTCACAACCGCGTTTTGGTTCAACGACATTCACGTGACGCCTCTCTGCTCGCGAGGCACGCTTCGCGTGCCTCGCGAGCAGAGAGGCCACAGAATCGTGGTTCGCGGCCGGCGCTGCGCCTGTCAAAGGCCAGGAACGGGGTGTGTGCGAGGTTATTTCACCGATATCACCTGTCCGCCGGTGAGCGCGAGCAACTCGTCGGGCGTGAGTGCAAAGACAGCGTTGGAGTGGCCGGCCGCCGCCCAAATCTGTTCGTGCTGCCAGAGGTCGCCGTCAATCCACGTCTCAAGCGGGTGGTCGTGTGCAAGGGGTGGAATGCCGCCGATGGCAAAGCCGGTGGCTGTGCGCACAAAGTCAGCATCGGGGCGCTCAAGCGGCTCACCCACGTGCGCCACCAGTGCAGACTGGTTGACGCGGTTTGCGCCCGACGCAATCACGAGCACGGCCTTGCCCGAATGTGCGCCGCGGAAGACCAGCGATTTGGCAATTTGCGCCACGCTGCAGCCCACCGCGGCAGCGGCCTCGGCGGCTGTGCGCGTGGATGCGTCGAGTTCAATCACTTGATGGGAAAAGCCGCGTGCCGCAAGTGCGTTTTGTACACGCTGCGCGCTGGGTTTGAGGGGATCGCTCATGCAACTCTCCCGGCTGCGTGCTGCTGGATTGTGTCAGGCGCGCACTTCCACGTCGAAGAGCCGTTTGTGCTCCTGAATGGCGTAGCGGTCCGTCATGCCGGCAATGTAGTCGCAGACAATTCGCTGGAGGTCGCCGCTCGCGCGTGCGGCGCGCGCTTGCTGCTCGGGGGCCAACTGGCGCGGCTCTGCAATGTACGCGTCGAAGAGCGCGCGCAGCAGCCGCTCGGCCTTGACGGCCATGCGCACCACACGGTAGTGGCGGTAGAAACCATCATACAGAAAATGCTTGAGTTGCTCGTTGCGGGCGCGCAGGGCGGGCGAATACGCTGCCACATTCTGCGGCTGGGCGCGCAGCGCGGCCAGCGAAGCGACTTCGGCGTCTGCAATGCGCTGGGCGGTGGCCTGGAGCACGTCGTCCACCTCCATGCCCACCAGGCGGCGGATGAAACGGTAGCGCAGGAGCTGATCATTCAGGTCGGCTGCAGGTGGCTCGCCCAGCGAATCGAACACCGCACGCGCAATGTCGAGTGCGGCCACTTGGCGCGGCTCGAGGATGGCGCTGCGCAGGCCGTCATCGAGGTCGCTGGTGTTGTAGGCGATCTCGTCGGCCAGGTTGGCCAGTTGACATTCAAGCGTGCCCCGCTCCACAGGGTTGTAGGCGGTGGCATCGACAACGTCGTAATCGGTGTCGTGCTTGACCACGCCCTCGAGAACCTCATAGGTCAGGTTGAGGCCGGGGTGATCGGGATAGCGCTGCTCAAGCTCGGTAAGGATGCGCAGGGTCTGGCGCTGATGGTCATAGCCGCCGTAGTCGCGCATGAGGTCGTTGAGCACGCTCTCGCCCACATGGCCAAAGGGGGGATGGCCCAGATCGTGTGCGAGGCAAATGGCCTCGGTCAAATCCTCGTTGCAGCCAAGGCCGCGCGCCAGCGTGCGGCCGATTTGGGCCACTTCGATGCTGTGTGTCAGGCGGTTGCGGTAGTGGTCGCCTTCGCTGTAGACGAAGACCTGCGTCTTGTACTCGAGGCGGCGGAAGGCGGTGGTGTGGATGATGCGGTCGCGATCGCGCTGGTAGGCGGTGCGGTAGCGATGCTCGGCTTCGGGCCAGGTGCGGCCGCGGCTGGCACGTGCACACATGGCATAGGGCGCGAGCCAGGCGACCTCTCGTTCTTCCAACTCTATGCGCGTCAGCAGCATTGCTTCTTCTCCCAGCAGAGACCTGGTGCGCAGACCTTGATGCCGTTGTCTGCACAATGCAGGATAAAGACCGGGGTCGCGGTTCGTAGCGGAAGGCCTCCCGGCCTTCACCCGGCGCGCGCCATCAGTTCGCCGCCGTCCACCACAAGCACCTCGCCGGTGATGAAGTCGGCCTCGAGCAAAAAACGCACGGCTTGCGCGACATCCTGCGGGGTGCCCCAGCGTTTGAGCAGCGAGCGGCGTGCCAGCCGGTCGATTTGTTCCGGCGATAGCCCCGCGGGCGGGAGAACGTTGCCGGGGGCCACAGCGTTGACGCGAATGGCGGGTGCGAGTTCCAGCGCCATCTGTCGGGTGAGGGCGAGCAGCGCCGCCTTGCCCACGCCGTGCGCCGCAAAGTTGCGCCACGGCTCGAAGGCTGCCAAATCCACAATGTTGATAATGGCGCCGCCACCGCGCCGGCTGATCGACGGCACCAGCGCGTTGCAGACGGCGTACGGGCCATCCACAAGAATGCGCGTCACCTGTTGCCAGGTGTCGCGCACGGCCGGGTCGTCGCTGGGAAAGGGCGTCTTGCCAAAGAAGCTGGCACTGTTGACGATCACATCCACGCCGCCAAAGCGGCTGACAATGGCCTGCGCCATGCGGTCGACAGCCGCAAAGTCGGCCACGTCGCACTGGATGGGCAGCGCCTCGACGCCAAGCGCCCGCGCGTCGGCAACGGTTTCGGCGGCTGCCTCGGCCGAGTGGTTGTAGTTGATGATCACGTGCGCACCTGCCGCGGCCAAATCGAGCGTGAGCGCACGGCCCACGCGCACGGCCCCGCCGGTGATGAGGGCGACTTTTCCCTGCAAATTCATGATCTTTCTCCGGCCTTTATCGTATCACATGTGCAGACCGGGCAAGCAGGTTTGTTGCGCAGGTGAATGCCCACTGTGCACAGGATGCGCAGCGCGTGCTGTTCGGAACAATCGGGCCAATTGCAGCGAGGCTTCCCGAGTCGGAAGCCTCGCGCTCTTTCACCGCGCCGGGTGTGGCGTAGCCTATCTTCAGTCATCTGTCATCAATTATGCCCTTATAGCCGCGGCCCCTCTGCACGCGTGATGAAGTCATAGGGATAGGGCAGCGCACTGTTGCTGGCCTCGGTCAGCCGCTCCACCTGCTCGTCATCCAGCGCCCAGCCCGCCGCACCCAGATTGTCGGTCAGGTGTTTCATGTTGCGCGCACCGATGATCGGGGCGGTGACACCCGGTTGGCGCAGCAGCCAGTTGAGCGCCACCTGCGCCGGGCTGTGGCCCGCTTCCTCGGCCACGGCAAAGAGTGCGTCGAGCACGCCCCAGGTGTGCTCGTTGTTGTAGCCGTCCCACGACTCGCTCCAGCCTTCCTTCTGCGCCTTCTCGATGCGCGTATTGGCAACGGGCGCTTCCATGCCGCGCTGGTATTTGCCGCTCAGCCAGCCGCCGCGCAGTGGGCTCCACGGGATGACACCCAGCCCTTCGTTCTGGCAGACGGGCAGCAGTTCCCACTCGAGCGAGCGATCGAGCAGATTGTATAGCGGCTGAAGGCAACTGAAGGGCTCCCAGCCGTTGATGCGCGCCATATCGACGGCCTTCTGCAATTGCCAGCCCGCATAGTTGCTTGCGCCGATGTAGCGCACCTTGCCGCTCTGCACCAGCGTGTTGAGGGTGCTCAGCGTCTCCTCGAGAGGCGTGCCGGGGTCCCAGCAATGCACCTGATAGAGGTCGATGTAGTCGGTCTGCAGGCGGCGCAGCGAGTCCTCCACCGACTTGAGAATGTGCTTGCGGCTCAGGCCGATGTCGTTGGGGCCCTTGCCCATGGGGAAACGCACCTTAGTGGCGACGACGAGGTCGTCGCGCGTCTTGTTCTTGAGCCAGCGCCCCGTAATCTCCTCGGACGTGCCCGCGGTGTAGACATTGGCCGTGTCGATGAAGTTGCCGCCGGCGTCAACAAACGCGTCGAGCATGGCAAAGCTTGTGGCCTCATCGGCCTCGCGGCCAAAGGTCATCGCGCCCAAACAGAGTTCGCTCACCTTGAGACCGGTGTCGCCCAGATAGCGGTAATCCATAAAGTGCCTCCAATGGGGTTGAGGGCAGGTTGATTGCCCGTGGATGGACTCTTGAGGGGGATGCATCCATTTTACACTGCGTCACAAAATAGCAGGCACTTGGGCGTGGTTGCGGCGCGCATGCTCGCGCCGCAGAGAGGCTTCCCACACCGCAAATCTCGCTCCAATGTGCACGATTGCGCCGCACCCTACAGCCACGCACGGCCATCTTTGCTAGACTGGACACAGACGAGCACTTCCACTTGCGAAAGGGACAGCATGTCAAGCACAACACAGGAGAGCCACGCCCACACCAATCGCCTCTCCGGCGAGACCTCGCCCTATCTGCTCCAGCACGCGCACAACCCGGTGGACTGGTATCCCTGGGGTCCCGAGGCGTTGGAGCGTGCGCAGCGCGAGCAGAAGCCCATCTTCCTGAGCATTGGCTACAGCGCCTGCCACTGGTGCCACGTCATGGAGCGCGAGTCCTTCGAGAACGCCGAGACGGCCGCGCTCATGAATGAGCGCTTCGTCAACATCAAGGTTGACCGCGAGGAGCGCCCCGACCTCGACGCCATCTACATGGACGCCGTGCAGGCCATGACCGGCCAGGGTGGCTGGCCCATGAGCGTCTTCCTGCTGCCCACGGGCGAACCCTTCTATGGCGGCACCTACTATCCGCCCGAGCCCCGCTATGGCATGGCTTCCTTCCGCCAGGTGCTGCGTTCAATTGATGATGCCTGGAGCAACCGGCGCGATCAGGTCGCTGGTCAGGCGCAGCGCCTGACCAGCGCACTGCAGCGCTCCGGCGCGATTGGCGCGCAATTCGGCAAAGACAGTGACCTGGGCGACGACATCCTGGCCGACGCCATCCAGCGCATGCGCCAGTACTTTGATGAAGAGGAGGGGGGCTTCGGCACGCAGCCCAAATTCCCCCAGCCCATGACGCTCGACTTTGCGCTCGCGCAGTACGCGCGCATGGGTGATCTCGACGCGCTCTTCATGGCCGAGCAAACGCTCGAGAAGATGGCCAACGGTGGCATCTATGACCAACTGGGGGGTGGTTTCCACCGCTACAGTGTGGATGCGATCTGGATCGTGCCGCACTTTGAAAAGATGCTCTACGACAACGCGCAACTGCTGCGCACCTACCTGCATGCGTGGCAGGTCACCGGCCGGCCGCTCTTCAAGCGCGTCGTGGAGGAGACAATTGACTACGTGCTGCGCGAGATGACCTCACCCGAAGGAGGCTTCTACTCCACGCAGGACGCAGACAGCGAGGGGCGCGAAGGCAAGTTCTTTGTGTGGACGCCCGCCGAGATTGAGGCGCTGCTGGAGCCGCAGTCAGCGGCCATTGTGAAGTCGTACTACGGTGTGACAGCGGGCGGCAACTTCGAGGGCAAGAACATACTCTCGGTCGTGCGCAGCGTGGACGAGGTGGCGGCGCAGGCAGGCGTTACGCCCGCACAGGTGGAGGACGCGCTGACGCAGGCGCGCGCGACGCTCTTTGCGGCGCGTACACACCGCATCAAACCTGCGCGCGATGAAAAAGTGCTGGCCGAGTGGAATGGACTCATGATCCACGCCCTGACCGAATGTGGGGTGGCGCTGGGGCGCGCCGATGCGCTCGACGCCGCCGTGCGTGCCGCCGATTTCGTCTTTGCCTCCATGAGCCAGCCCGACGGCCGCCTCTTCCGCACGTGGCGCGCCACAGGCGAATCCAGCCACGCGCACCTGAATGGCTATCTCGAGGACTACGCCGCCATGCTGCGTGCCTGTCTTGCGCTGTATGAGGCCACCTTTGACAAGCGTTGGCTGGCGCAGAGCAGCCGCCTTGCGCAACTTCTCTTCAGCGAGTTCTTCGACGCCGCCAACGGGGCCTTTTTCCAAACGGGTGGGCAGAACGAAGGCCTGGTTGCGCGGCGCAGGGAGTTCATGGACAAGGCCATTCCGAGAGGCAACGCACTTGCCGCCGAGGGGCTGCTGCGGCTGAGCATCTTTGTGGGCAACGACGACTACCGGCGCGAAGCCACGCGCATCTGCCTGGCCATGAAGGAGGCGATGGCGCAGCAACCCACTGGCTTTGGCCGCCTGCTCACGGTGCTCAGCGCGCTGCTCACGCCCAGCCGCGAAGTGGTGATTGTGGGCGAAGCAGACGACCCGGCCAGAGACGCGCTGCTGTCCGCCGTGCGCCGCCGCTTCCTGCCCTTCACGGTGCTGGCCGCCATGGCCCCGGATGAACCCACCCTGTCTCTGCCGCTGCTTGAGGGGCGCACGCTGGTGGACGGCAAGCCTGCAGCCTACGTGTGCGAGAACTACGCCTGCAAGCTGCCCGTCACGACGCCGCACGACCTGGCCACGCTGCTGGACCAGTGAACCGGCCGTCTACTTAGGCGGCGGCTTCAGCATTTCGTAGCGGAAGGCCTCCCGGCCTTCACTTTGGTGGCCTCGAATTGCGGTGCCCGCAAAGTGACGGCCGGGAGGCCTTCCGCTACGAAATGCTGAAGCCGCGGCGGGTCGCATCATTTTTGCCCTGCGTTGTGCCGATAAGACATGGCAAGATGTGTACGGCTGTTTAGCCCACGTGTGCGCGGGCATACGCAAGCAGGCGCGCGGCCTCGACGCCATCCACGCCGCCGCCCTGGGCAAAATCGGGGCGGCCACCGCCATTGCCCCCCGCCTGCTGGAGCGTGGCGCGCAGCAGGTTGCCCATGTGCATCTGCGCCGTCGCCTCACCGCTGCGCGCAAAGGCCAGCAGCACTTTGCCCTCCTGTATTGAAGCCAGCAGCGCCACCATTTCGGAATCGCCTGCCTCGGCCACAAGCGCTGCAGCCAGCACGCGCAGCGCCGCGGCGTCCAGGTCGTCGCGCAGCGTGGTGATGACACGCAGGCCGTCGCCGGCGGGCACGTCGGCCAGCAGGGCACGCGCCTCGAAGCCCATCAAGCGCGTGGTGAGGTCCTCCACACGCCGCTGGGCCTCCCTGGATTGTGCCAGCGCGCGTTCGGCCAGCGCCGGCACCTGCGCGCTGTCGCTGCTGAAGAGCGCCGCCGTCTCCTGCAGCAGGGCGTGCTTGCGTGCATAATCGGCCACGGCGCGCCCGCCGCAGAGAAAGGTGAGGCGCACCTGGCCGCGCCGTCGCTCGCTGCGCACAATTTTCAGCAGGCCAATTTCGGCGGTCGTGCGCACATGCGTGCCGCCGCATGCCGAATAGTCGAAGTCGGCGATCTCGACAATGCGGATCAGGCCGCTCACGGTGGGCGGGCGGCGCAGCGCAAGCGCGGCCACCTGCGCCTCATCCACAAAGTAGGCGCGAATGGGCAGCGCGGCGTAGATTTGTGCGTGCGCAAGCGCCTCGGCGGCGGCAATCTGCGCGGCGTCCAGCGACGCCACCTCCAGGTCCAGTGTGCTCTCCACAGGGCCAAAGTGGACGGAAACCGTTTCGTAGCCGAAGAGCCTGTCAAAGACCTGCGAGAGCAGATGCTGCCCCGCGTGCTGCTGCATGAGGTCATAGCGGCGCGGCCAGTCAATTGCGCCCTCCACCACCTGGCCCACGGAGAGTGGCGAGCCGCCCTCGAGTGCGTGCCACACAGTGCCGTCGTCGGCCGTCACCTCCACCACCTTGGCGCCCGCGAGCTGGCCGGTGTCGTGCGGCTGCCCGCCCGATGTGGGGTAGAAGGCAGAGCGATCAAGCGCAACCAGTGTGCGCCCGTCGGCTGCGCGCACCTGGGTAATGGCCGCGCTGAAGGTGGTCAGGTAGGCATCGGTATAGTGGAGTCGCTCAGTCATTGGCTCGATCTCGATACTGCGGAGGGTGTGTGCAAGCGCGCAGAAGGCCATAGGCGCCGACGCTTCGTCGGCGCACTCGGCCAGCAATGGATGCTTCTAAACCGCCCTTCACTCTGCCGGCAGCAAGTAGAGGTTGTTGCGTAACAGTTCCACCGCCACGTCGGCGCCCTGCGCGTAGAGGTGTTCCTCGAGCGGGTCATGGCGCACGGCCAGCAGCAACTGCCCTTGCAGGCTCAGTTCGTACTCCACCACGCTGCCCAGATAGGCGCTGCGCTGCACACGCGCCGGCAAGTGCACCGCCTGTCCTTCCTCCGTCACGCGCGCCGGTGCTCCATTGGCATGTACACGAATGGATTCAGGGCGCAGCAGCAGCAGCGCCGTTGCGCCTACTGCCAGGTCGTCGCTGGCCGAGTTCGGCACCACAATTGAAGTCTCGAGAATACGGCAGCGCCAGCCTTCGGCCGTCCGTTCCTCAACCGTTACGGGGAGGAAGTTGGCGCGGCCAATGAAGTCGGCCACAAAGCGCGTGCGCGGCCGCCGATAGATCTCCACGGCCGAGCCCACCTGCTGAATGCGCCCTGCGTGCATGACCACGATTTTGTCCGAGAGCACCATCGCCTCGTCCTGATCGTGCGTCACATAGACGCTGGTGATGCCCAGTTCCTGCTGAATGCGGCGGATCTCGCGGCGCATTTGCACGCGCAGCTTGGCGTCGAGGTTGCTCAGCGGCTCGTCAAAGAGCAGCACCTTGGGCTCCATCACCAGCGCGCGCGCCAATGCCACGCGCTGCTGCTGGCCGCCGCTCAACTGGTTGGGCGCGCGATTCTCCAGCCCCGTAAGTTCGGCCAGGTCCAGCACGCGCCCCACCGCCTGCTTGATCGCGCGCTCGGGCAGCTTCTTGATGCGCAGTCCATAGGCGACGTTCTCGTAGACACTCAGGTGCGGGAAGATGGCGTAACTCTGAAAGACCATGGCCATGCCGCGCAGGTTGGGCGGAAGCTCGTTGATTGACTTGCCCTCGAGCAGGATATTGCCCGCCGTGGGAAATTCAAAGCCGGCAATCAGGCGCAGCGTGGTCGTCTTGCCGCAGCCCGAAGGCCCCAGCAGCGTGACGAACTTGCCCTCTTCGATGTCAAGCGAGACATCATCGACGGCATAGACCAGGCCGCTGCCATCGCGGCTGGGGAAGTGTTTGGAGACGTTTTGCAGGGCAAGCAGCACGGGCAATATCCTGTCTGTGGATGCAGCACAAAGCACACCAGGGGAGGCATCAGATCAACCGCTGATGGTCATGTCAACGTCGCGCGTGCCATAGGTGCGGCCAAGCCAAAGCTGCATGAGCCCAATCGCCACCAGCACAATCGCGATCAGTATCACCGAGTAGGCGGCGGCAACACTCATGCCGCCCTGCTCGACCTCGCTCAGAATCCATACGGTGAGGATGGGCCACTGGGCCGTCGTCAGGAAAATCACCGCGGTGAGGCTCGTCATGTGGCGCGCGAAGGCAAAGACCATGCCGGCGAAAAGCGCGGGCAGCATGAGCGGCAGCGTCACCTTGCGGAAGGTGTACTGCGCATCGCCGCCCAGGATAGTGGACGCCTCTTCGATGGAAGGGTCAATCTGCTGGAGCGAGGCAACGCCCGCGCGCACGGAGGCCGGCAGGCTGCGTACTGCATAAGCGGCCAGAATGATGTAGGGCGTGCCGATGAGCGTGAGCGACTCGCCATAGAAGATGAGCGACGCACTCAACGCAATCACCCCAAAGGCAACGATTGCGCGCAGTAAGGGCCGCGCGGCCTGCACCGCAAAGGTTCCGGCCGCCAGCGCAGTGAAGCCGATAATCGCCAGCGTGGGCTGCGTGAGCATCTCGAGCAGCGCCACGATCCGAGCCATAACGCGTGGGCCCATCAAGCCGGGCAGCGTGCGGCCCCAGCGCGCCATTGGCTGCAGCACCCACGGGCTCAGCGTGTAGACAATCAGTCCAGCTGCGATTGCGCCCAGCACAAAAGCCACCAGCCGTCGCTTGTCGCGTGGCGCCCAGGCTGCGCCCATGACCGCAAGCAGCACAAAACCGGCGGCAATCAGCAAACGCCAGCCGTCCTCGGTCAACCCCAGCAAATAGGGCAGCCAGTTGAAGTAGTAGCCCAGTGCGGTGGCAGCCAGCAGCAGCGCAATCTGCACGGGCCAGCGCAGGCCAACGCGCCCAATCAGCACCGCCGCCAGCAGTGCGTAGACAATCGCCACGGCAAACCAGGGCGCCTGCACGTACACAATGATGTAGCCAATACCTAGAATTGTGCCGGGCACCGAACCGCCCAGGTTCGAGACAAAATCGAGCACCTGCTTGCCCGCAAAGGTGCGCCGCACCACAAGAAACGCGATCACCATACCCACCATCGTTGCCAGGGGCGTTGCCAGCGCCGAGAGGAAAGTGGTGGAGAGAATCGCGCTCATGCCGCGCGTAAGCGCCGTGGCATAGTTGCCAAAGTAGAGTTCGTTGTTGATGCCCCACAGCTTGGTAAACGAGCCGGCCAGGATGGTGAAGTAGAGCAGCAGCACCAGTGCAAGCGTGAGCAGCGTGAAGGTGATCATCGTCCAGCGCGTCACCGGTTCACGCACAAAGACCTGCCCTGTGGTCGGCTTGCCCGTGACCGAGACGTAGGAGCGGTTGCGCAGGTAATAGTACTGCACCAGGAAGACAGTCAATGTGGGGACAAGCAACACCAGCGAGAGCGCGGCGCCCTTCTGCTGGTCAAGCTGGCCGTTGATGGCCAGGTAGATCTCTGTGGAGAGCACGTTGGCGTTTCCGCCCAGCAGGAGCGGATTGCCCAGGTCCGAAAGCGACTCCACGAAGAGGAGCAGGAACGAGGCGGCGATGCCCGGCATCATCAAGGGCAACGTGACGGTGCGAAAGATGTGGAACTTGCTGGCGCCCAGGCTCAGCGCCGCCTCTTCCATGGAGGCGTCGATATGCTCGAGCATCGCGCGCAGAATCAGGTATGCCACGGGAAAGAAGGTGATGATCTGCACGAAGATCAGGCCGTCAAGCCCGTAGAGATCGTTGACGCCCGGGCCATAGCGAATGCCCAGGAGTTGGTGGCTGATCATGCCGTTGCGGCCAAAGAGCAGGATCGCCGCAATCGCAATCGCGAAGGGAGGCGAAATCGTGGGCAGCAGGCTGGTGACGTGCACCACGCGCGCAAAGGGCATTGAACAGCGCGCCATCGTGTAGGCAAAGATGAAGCCGACGACGGTGCCGCCCGTGGCCGCGCCAACGCCCATCACCAGCGTGTTGCGCACGGTGCTCCACAAATGGGGCGCCCACACGGGGTCAAGGAAACGGGTAAAGTAGACGAAACTGAACGCGCCGGTGTCGCTGGAGTAGAAGCCCTGCCAGATGACGCGCAGCAGCGGCAGCGCGATAAAGAGGAAGACAAAGCTGATGACGCCCGCCAGGCCAAGCGCCAGAATGGGATCCTGCCCAATCATGCGGAATTCCTGCCATGCGCGCGCGGAACTGCGCCGCCATGCAGGAGCAGAAGGCATGGGCGTTGGAATGGAGGGTGGGGCTGTCTTCATTGCCATGGGGTAACGATTGGGGAGAATGGTGGCGGGGGCTACATGCGCTGCAGCCCCCGCCGGTATGGCGATTCCCGAGAGGCTATTCCTTCAGGTTATCGGCGCTGGCCATCTCGTTGGTGAAGCGATCGATGAAGGCTACCTTGTTGGTGCCGCAGTAGTTGAAGTCATAGTCGATGAGCTTGGCTTCAAGCAGCTCGGGCCGCGAAGGCGTTGCGCCCTCAACCGTGGGTGCTTGATAGGCCGCGTACTTGGGGCCAAGTTCCTGCGTCGCAGGCAGGAGCGCCCAGTCGAACCACAACTTGGCCGCATCGGGGTGGTCGGCGCCCTTCAGCAGCGCCATGCCGCCGATTTCGAAGCCCGTCCCCTCAGCGGGGAAGGTCAGTTCCAGCGGCGAACCCTTCTCGATTTCGGCCACGATGTCGTGCGAGAAGACGATGCCGATTGCGGCCTCGCCCTGGCCCACGAACTTGGCCGGGGCTGCGCCACTCTTGGTGAACTGGTTCACCTGGCCGGCGTAGTCGCGCATATACTGCCAACCCGCTTCATCGCCCATGATCTGCAGGACTGTGCAGAGCGCCGTGTAGGAAGTGCCGGAGCTTGAGGGATGCGCAACCATGATCTGTCCCTTGAACTCGGGCTTCAGCAGATCGGCCCAGCTCTTGGGTGCTTCCGTGCCGGGATTCTCGGCCAGCCAGTTGGTATTGGTGGCAAAGCCCAGCGAACCGACATAGATGCCGATCCAGTTGTTGTCTGGATCCTTCATCAACGCTGGATCGAGAATGGCCGCCGCGTTGGGAGACGCATAAGGCTCGAGCAGCCCTTCCTGTGCAGCCGCAACGTAGGCGTCAGCCGGCCCGCCCCACATGATGTCAAACTGCGGGTTGTCCTTCTCGTTGCGAACGCGTGTGAGCGACTCGCCACTGGACATGCGCACGAAGTTGACGGTGATGTCGGGGTAGACTTTCTCGAACTCCGACTTCATGCCTTCGCACCACTCAACCTGCGGTATGCAGAGTACGTTGAGCTCGCCGCTGACTGCTGCTGGGGCCGCGCCTTCGACGGGGGCTGCAGCTTCACCACCGCCGCCGGCGGCAGGTGGCGGCGCGACGCAGGCGCCCACAATGAGCAACATTGCCACCATAAGGCCAAGCAGCGCGACGGTGCGCAGCCGGGAATGCAGGTTCATGCATAGCTCCTTCCAACTGAATCGGGTAAGGGTTCACGACTGGATAACTGGACAGGCCGATGGAACCGGTTCACGTTATGCGAATGGAACAGCGAGATGCTGCGGAACACAAATGGTCGCGTGGCGCTGGTGCGCCGTGGGCCAGTTCGCAGAAGCGACATGCGCCACGGGTTGATGTAACTTGAGGGCTGCTTGGGAAGCGTGTCTGTGATCTGCTCGCACTATAGCATCTGCGCGGCGCGAGCGCAACCGCGGTCGCTTGGCCAACGCAAGCAGATGTCGCCGCCGAAATGTGTCAAGCGGCCCTCCCTATAGTAAAGTCATTCAGTCTAGAATTCATTCTTCAATTCTGCTTGCTCACAGGGGAAGGCGCACCACGATGCATCTCTATTTCATTCGCCACGGACAGAGTTTCGTCAATTTGCAGGATTGGGCGCAGGGCAATATGGATGTCGGCCTGACCGAACTCGGCCAACGCCAGGCCCAGGCGCTGGGGCGCTGGCTGCCCACCGCCGTGCCGCACGTGGATGCAATCTACGCCAGCACCATGGCGCGTGCGCGCGAGACGGCCGCGGCGGCCGCCACCGCCTATGCCGCGCCCATTCAGTTTGACGACCGCCTGCGCGAAATCGGCAACAACCGTCTCGACCATTCGCCCTGGCCCGCCGATGCGCTCCCATCCACCTATTCGGAGCTCTGGGCCAGCGAGCGCCCCTTCGCCTCGGTCATGACCGTGGAAGCGATGGGCGAGAGCTACATGCACTTCCGCACACGCGTGGGCATCTTCATCGAGGAGATTGCCGCTGCCCATCGCGGCCAAACGCTGCTCGTCATCTGCCACGGCGGCGTGGTGGATGCGGCCTTCGATCACATCTTCAACGTAGGCCCGTGGCGGCGCTGCGAGGTGTGGGACCACAACACGGCGCTCACCTACTTTGAATACGTGGAGCACCCCGGCCGCGAGGTGTGGCGGCTGCACTTCCACAACCGCGTGGAGCATTTGATCGGTGGTACGGAGTAGGGAAAAGCATCATTGATCATTGAAGATTGATCATTGAAGATAGATCATTGACGAGTCCGACACCCATGCATCTGATGCGCCAATGATCAATCTTCAATGATCTATGAACTCCTTCCCACCTGTCGCTCCAAATTGACAGCCCACGCGCGCTGCTCTATAATCGCAATAATATTTCTAAGGTTAATCATAAAAATACGCTGCGGCGGCGAAGCGGCAACACCCCATGCAAACATTTTGCGGCTTGACAACTGATGGCATGCTCGAGTATCTGGCTGCCATTTACAAGTTGATAGAGGGCGAAGAGAGCGCGACGGCGACCCAGAAGGTCACCACGTCGGCGCTCTCCGAGAAGATGCACGTCTCGCCGGCAGCCGCAAGCAGCATGCTCAAGCGGCTTGAGGAGACGGGCTTTGTCGAGCGCTCGAGCGTTGACGGCATCACCCTCACGCAGCAGGGTCTCCTGGCCGCGCTCCAACTCATCCGCCGCCACCGCCTGCTCGAGGTTTTCCTGATCCAGGTGATGGGCTTTACGTGGGACCAGGTGGACAGCGAGGCGCACCGCCTTGAGCATGCCATCAGCAGTGCATTTGAGGAGCGCATGGATGCGCTCTGCGGCTTCCCCACCCACTGCCCCCACGGCGACCCGATTCCCACAAAGGACGGCGTGCTGCCCACAGAGACGCTGCTGCCGTTGCCTGCGCTCAAGCCGGGACAGACGGGCGTGCTGCGCCGAGTGGGCACGCGCGACGCGCGCGTGTTGCGCTACCTCACGCGCCTCTCGCTCGAGCCGGGCCAAAGTCTGCGCATGATCGAGGTCGCCCCCTTCCGCGGGCCGGTTACCATGGAGTTGCTGGCCGGTGCGCCGGTCACGAATAGCGCAAGCACGAACGGCGCAGATCGCAACCATGCAGTGCTTGTAGAGCCCGCGCCTGTGAATACCCAAATCCTGGGACACGAACTGGCGGAACAACTCTTCATCCTGCCTGCCCACTCCTGAATTGCAACCACATGAAAACTGTCTACTACGAATCGGCGGGCGGGGTGGTGATCCACAACGGCGCCATGCTTCTGCTCGACAGGCCCAGCCGCGGCGAGGTGCGCCTGCCCAAAGGACACATTGACCCCGGCGAGAGCCCCGAAATGGCCGCCCTGCGCGAGACGACCGAAGAGAGCGGCTATGCCGACCTCGAGATTGTGCAGCCTTTGAGCATGAATGACGTCGAATTCACCGACGGCAACAAGCAGGTCGTGCGCACGGAGCACTATTTTCTTGTGCACATGTTGAGTGAGCGCACCATGCGCCGCGACGAGAAGGACGCCGACGAGTTTGCTGTGCTTTGGGTGACGCTGGATAAAGCGCCTGCGCGCCTCACCTTCGAGGCCGAGCAGGCGGTGGCGCAGAGTGCAATCGCAGCGCAAAGTGCGCTTGAGGAGGCTGCTGGTTTGTAGCACGTAGCCGCGCTATGGATGCGGCACAGTCTGCCCGCGAGACGAAGCAAAGAGGCGGCGCCTGATTGGCGCCGCCTCTTTTTGTTTCGGCTCTGCACTGCGTATTGGAGTTGCCCACTGCCCGCGGTACAGGTGTGCCGCGTGCCGCGCTTAGGTGCGGTGGCGGTAGGTAATGCGCCCTTTGGTCAGATCGTACGGGCTCATCTCCACCTTGACGCGGTCTCCCAACAACACGCGAATATAGTACTTCCGCATCTTGCCCGAGAGATACGCGAGCACGGTGTGCCCGTTCTCCAACTCCACGCGAAACATGGCGTTGGGCAGTGTATCAACGATCTTGCCGTCCAGGGTAATGGTCTCTTCTGAAGACATATTCCTCCAACACGTTCTGCGGCGCACAGCGGGAGACGGATGTCCCCGCGACAGCACCGCGTGGTTTATTGCCTGCCTGCGCTACCCGCGCGAGGCGCATCCTGCAGATGCGCGCCTATTCGCGAGGGGGGCGTTGCGCCTTCCGGATTGCCTTCTGGCGCTTGATACGGCGCACCTCGCTCTTGGGCGTGAACCATCGTTTCTGCCGCACAATGGGCAGAATGCGTGCTTCGGCCACAGACTTGCGAAAGCGCTTGAGTATGCTGTCCTGGGATTCACCAGGGCGCAGTTCGACACTCATGAAAAATCACCCCCTCTCCTTTAGGAATTATTGGGAGCGGAGGCGATCACGCCCGGCCGCAAAGGGCTCAGGCGCACTTTCCCGCACACCCAAACAACAAACCTGCCTGGGTCTTCCAAGCAGGTCTGTATCTTCCTGTTGGGCACCCCAGACAGATAATGTTAACACACGCTCTCTGGGGAAGCCAAAACAGGGCCTCGCCAAACGCCATACCATGCCCGCGCCTGCGCTGCGTTAGGCTTCGTTCTCCGGCGCACTCTCACTCTCGGGCGCGGTCTCGGCCAGCGCCTCGGTTGCACTCTCGCTGTCGGGCGCAGCCTCGGCCGGCGCCTCGGGCGTGGTGGCTGCGGCCGACTCGGTCGTACCCGTCATGGGCTCGCTGGCCGCCTCTGGCGGATCAGTGCGCAGCGCTTCCGGCTCAACCGCCGAGAAGGACTCGCTCTCGCCTTCCATTTGCGAGGTTGCCTGCTCGGGCGCGACACCCACGGGGGCTGCAGCCGCGGCAATCTCCGTTGTCTCCGCGGGCGAGAGCTCTGCGTCAGCGGCGACTGCCGCTTCCTCTGCTGCCGGCTCTGCTGCCGCGGCCTGCTCCGTCTGCCGCCGACTGAGGCCAATGCGTTGGCGCTTGGCGTCAATGCGCAGAATCTTCGCCTGCACCGTCTCGCCCGAATGCACGGCCTTGAGCGGTTCGGCTACGGTGATGTCGGCCAGTTCGCTGATGTGAATCAGGCCCTCGATGCCGGGCTCAATCTGCGCAAAAGCGCCAAATTCCACCAGGCGCGTGATGACCACATCAACCGTCTCACCGACCTCGTAGCGCGACTCCACAGTCTCCCACGGGTTGGCCATCACCCGCTTGCGGCTGAGGGCGATGCGCTGGTTCTCGGGATCAAGGCGGATGACCTGCACCTCGACCATCTGCCCCACTTCGAGCGCCTCGCGCGGGTGGCTGATTGGCGTCCAGCCAATTTCGCTGACATGGAGGAGACCGTCGGCACCGCCCAGGTCCACAAACGCGCCGAAGGGGCGCAGGCTGCGCACTTCGCCGTTGATGACATCACCCACATGCAGCGTGCGGAAGAGTTCTTCCTTGCGCCCGGCGCGGTATTCGCGCTCGGCCAGCATTTGCGACATGACAAGGCGGCGGCGTTTCTTATCCACCTCAATCACCTTGAGGCGCATCGACTGGCCAATCCGCTTCTCAAATTCGGTCTGACGCTGCTCCTCCGGTACATTGCGGGGCATATCCACAATGTGCGAGGCGGGTACAAAGCCGCGCAGCCGGTTGAACTCCACCGTCAACCCGCCCTTGTTGTAGCCCACAACCTTGTGGTCGGTTGTCTCGCCGTTGTCAAGCAAGTCCTGCGCCAGCAGCCAGTCCCTCTGCTGCAGCGCATCGGCAATGCTCAGTTGGAAGATGCCGTCGTCATCAATCTGCTTGCTGACGACTACATCAACCTCGTCCCCCACCTGCAGCCCCTTGACAAACTCCGGATCGAGTTTGTTCAGGTCCGCCTGAGGAACCACACCGTCGCGCTTGCTGCCGATGTCGACAACGAGTTCCGCCGAGTGAATTTCGACAATCGTGCCCGTGCGCAACTCGCCGCGGTCCGGCTGCTCCATGGATTCATCTTTGTCCAGAAATTGCTCAAAGAGTTCCAGGTCCGCCGCCTGCTGCTGCGCTTCAGTATGTTCACTCACTTGCCCGCCCGCCTGCCCGTTTGACTGCGCCGTGTCCGACATAGAAACCAATGACCCCACCTTCTTCCCGAAGAGTATACGCCTCTACTGTGGCGTTTTGGAGAAATGACCCCATCGCGACCAATGCAGCGGCGCAGGACTGCAAATTCATGTCCGGTTTGAATTGTAACAGTCACCGGAGTGCCTGTCAAGCAATTTTTGTGGCATTCGCACCTATAGCGCTGCATATACATTTTGCAGATGCTGCAAATCTGTGCAAACGCGAAATGTCGCCCGCACGCGCCGCCAACAAACACAGTCCGATCTAGCGCCCGGCACGCCTGCCCAGGGCAGCCTGCAGTCGCTCCCAATGGCCTTGCAGAAGGCTCACCTGGTCGCGATTGGCGTGGCCACCAGCATACCGCACCTCGACGAAGGCGTTTGTAAGCGCATCCATCGCGACGGCCGGATCTGCCGGCGCTTGGCCGTTTTCCGCCAAATCAGGTGTCAGTTCGGCGTCGCCGGCCTCGGCCGGCGGTGCGGCGAGCTTCTCTGCCAGGCGCGGCGCGTAGTGCAATGGCGTCTCGCCGGGGCGGCGTGGCAGCCCTGCCGCTTCGGCATTGTGCAGCGTTGATAGATACAGATGACGCACTTGCTGGTCGGGGTCGTTCCACGTGCGCCGCCCAAACGCAAACCATGAGGGATGCTCCACAGTGGGCGCCGGGCCGCGCGCAACATTGCGCAAGCGTGTGCGTGTGCGTTTGAGAGCCGCGCGCAACGCCCCCCAACGGCGTGCCAGCGCCAGGCGCAGCCAGTCAAGCCAGGCAAAGCGGACGCCTCGGTCGCGCAAGTAGATGAACGCGGCATAGGCCACAAGCAGCGCCAGCATGCTCCAGAAGAAGAGCCCCCCGGCCCAGGGTGGCAGCACTAGGTGCAGTGGCTGCACCTGTGGCGTCTGCACCGATTGCGTGGGGGGCAGGAGATTCTGGGCTGGGGGCGGCGGTTCACCCGCAAAGAGTGTGAAGAGCCAAATGAGCGCCGCACCCGCCAACCTGTAGAGCAGCAGCACAAGCCCAAAGAGCACAGTGATGATCGTACCCAGAATTGTGGCCAGCAGGAAGGTGCCGCCCAGAGGCAGGAAGAGCGCCAAAAGCGCCACGCCCCCCACCAACGCAGTCACCTCCCACGGCCAGCGGCTGGTCACATTGGCTTGCGCAGGCGTCTGCTCCATGGTCCAGCGTGATCGCAACTGCGCTAGGCGGCCGTGGCTCAGCAGCAGCAGCCCGGCCAGAAAGTAGACAATAATCGGCGCGAGCACGGTCGGTTCAACATCCTGACGCATGATACCAAAGACGCTACTGAAGGTGATGCCCTGCCGCAGCAGCGCCGCCAGCAGGATCATCACCAGGCCGAGGGTGACCCAGCGCATGGTGAAATCGGTGAGCACGGCGCCGCGGTCTACGCCGCCGCCGCGCACCGACTCGTCGGCCAGGCCGTGGCGCGGCTTGCCGTGCAGGAACTCGTCGGCGCGCAGCGCAAGCTGGTTGAAGTCGTCGGTCATCTCCACGGCAAAGAACCAGGAGAGCCCGACGATCAGCGCTGCGCCTGCAAAGAGGCCATCGAGCAGGTTGTCGAGGGGGCGGACGAGCATTTGGCCGAAATCCGGCGCACGGCCGGCGGCCGTCCAGACATAGATGCGCGTGAGCGCAAGGAAAAGCCCCACTTCGGCTGCGCGGTAGCCCAGCGAACGGTAGGCGCGGCGCGATGGCTGTGCCAGCACGGTTGTGGTGACGGAGCCCACGATGGCGGCAGTCACGGCCAGCAGCGCCAGCCCCACAAAGAAGCCGGCCGCCACGCTGTCTGCAAAGCGCGCCAGCAACGTCGTCAGCACAAGCACGAAGCAGCCCACCATGATGACAATGAGCAGCGGCCGCAGCACAGAGCCGAGCCACGACTGGTCATACATTTCGCTCGTGCGCACGGGCACAGCTTCTTCGCTGCTGCGACCCGCATCGTCGTCCGGCGGGGAGATCATATGGTCACCCCCTCATCAATTCTCTGCATATCCTTCTCCCACTTCACCTGGTGGAAGGAAATGCCCAGCTTGTGCGCTTGCGCCGCCAGTGTGCGCGCCTCCAGTTGGTCGTCAATCAGCAGCAGCGTCACGGTCGTCCCCCGGCGAATCGCCTGGTGCAGCACCCAGATCAGCGGGTCACTCACATGTGGGGTGACGACTACCAGCGCCGTTCCCCACTCGAGCCCGGCCAGTTGGGGCGCCAGCCACTTGTCCAGCGGTGGCCCCTCCTCCCACAATTGGGCGCGCGCCAATGTGCTCAGCAGCGTGATGAGTTGCCCTTGCCCGCTGCGCGGTTTGAGCGGCGGCGGCGGTTCGCCGGTTGCGGCATCCAGCGCCGCGCAAAGCAGCCCCACGGGCTGGCGTGTGCTCGCCACATAGCCCGCCACCGAGGCTGCGACACTGATGGCCCACTCGCTGGCACCCACAAAGTAGCGCCCGCTGTAGGCGCTGCGCGCAAGGTCGACCGCAACCACCACGTTCAACCCAATCCCCGGCTGGAACTTCTTCACCAGCAGCGTATCCGCGTGTGCGCTGGCCTTCCAGTGGATACGGCGCGTGCTGTCGCCACCGGCGTAGGGGCGCACGCCGCTCAAGCGCGCCGGGTCTTCATCGAGGCGCGGGCGCGTGGCGCGGCCACCCAGCGCGAGGCGGCTTGGTAGCCCCAGCTTTTCGAGCGGCACAATCGCCGGGTAGACCGTCACATGGCGCGGGTTCTCCTCCTCCCAGCGCGCCTCGCTGAAGCCGAAGACATCGCCCGTGCGCAGGCTCAGCGGCCCCAGCGCAAAGTAACCGCGCCGCTTGCAGGCGAGCGTGTAGGTGTGCTCGGTGGTGGCTCGCCCCGCCACGCCCAGCGCAATCTTGTACGCGGCGATGTCCTTGAGGTCGAGCGGCACGCGTTCCTCGAGGCGCAGCCAGGGGATGGGCAGCCGGCTCTGGTTGGTGATGGCAACGCGCACGGGGATGGTTTGGCCGACGAAGGCATGGTCAAGAAAATGGCGCGCGACCGTGAGCCGGCGCACGCTGCGGCGCACCGACCAGGTGGTGAAGAGCCAGACGCCGCCCACCACATAGGCGAGATAGTAGACCCAGTCCATGCGCAGCAGCGCCCCAAAGAGGAAGAGGACGAGCAGCGCCCAGAAGATGCTTGGCATTGTTGTGATTGGGGAGCCGAGCGCCGGGAGAAGAACATAATTGATCATTGAAGATTGATCATTGGCGCCTGCGCACTATTCGTCGCCAATGATCAATCATCAATGATCAATTATGTTCCTCTCCCGGCTCCCATTTTCCCGCTCTCACCCCTCCTCCGTCCCCAAATCCAGCGGCGTGGCGGCGAGAATGTCGGCGACAACGGCGCTGGCCGTGCGCCCGCGCAGCGCGCTCTCGGGCTTCAGTATGCAGCGGTGCGCCAGCGTCACCTCGGCCAGCGCCTGGATGTCATCGGGCAGCACGTAGTCGCGCCCGCGCACGGCGGCGCGCGCCTGCGCGCTGCGGTAGAGCGCCAGCGAGCCGCGCGGGCTGGCCCCCAGCGCCAAATCGCCATGGCCGCGCGTGGCCTGCACCAGCGCCACAATGTAGCGGCGCAGGCTTGCGTCAACCCGCACCTGCCACACGCTGTCCGAGAGGGTGACGACCTGCGCCGCCTGCGCAATGGGGCCGAGCGCCTCAATCGGATGCACCCCACCCAGGTTGAGCAGCATCGCCTCCTCCTCGGCAGCGGGCAGGTAGCCCAGACTGGTGCGGAAGAGGAAGCGGTCGAGTTGCGCCTCAGGCAGGGGAAAGGTGCCCTCATACTCGATTGGGTTCTGCGTGGCCAGCACAAGAAATGGGCGGGGCAGGGCGCGCGTGTCGCCGTCCACCGTCACCTGGCGCTCGCCCATCGCCTCGAGCAGCGCCGCCTGGGCGCGTGGCGTGGCGCGGTTGATTTCGTCGGCCAGCAGGATGTGCGTGAAGGCAGGGCCGGGCAAAAACTGGAAAGTGCGCGTCTCCTGGTTGAAAACGCTGACACCGGTGATGTCGCTGGGCAGCAGGTCGGGCGTGCACTGCAGGCGACGGAAGTCGGTGGCAAGGCTGCGCGCCAGCGCGCGGGCGAGCATCGTCTTGCCTACGCCGGGCACGTCCTCCAGCAACACGTGGCCGTCGCAGAGCAGCGCGATGACAAGCAGTTCCACCACATCGCGCTTGCCGATAATCACCTGCTCAATGTTGGAAATCAGCCCGTCGGCAAAGGCGCGCACGTCGGCCACGTTGCCTGGCGCCGTTGCGTGCGCTGCGCCCTCGCCTTGATCGGGCACGGAATCGGTATTCAACTCCATGAAAGCGCTCTCCTGGTGGCGGTCATGTGGAATGGGAGTAGTCTACCGCACCTCCGGCATGATTGCACGGCAACACACAAACCCCCGAGAGCCCCCAATCATCACTCTTCAATCATCAGTCATGCAGTCCTGGTCACCCAGTCACCCATTTCTCCTACACGCGCCCGTAAACAGGCAGCGCTGCACCCGTGATATCGCGAGCGAGGGGTGATGCGAGGAAGAGAATGACATCCGCCAGCGACGCCGCCGTCACCCATTTGCCTGGGTCTGCCTTGGGATTGGCGGTGCGGTTCTCGGCTGAGTCGATGGTGCTGGGGAGGACGCAGTTGGCGCGCACCCCTTGCGCCCTGGTCTCTGCGGCCAGGCTCTCCGTCAGGCGCACCACGGCCGATTTGGCAGCCGCATAGGCCGCCGCCTTGCTCTTGCCCTCAGTGGCATGGCGCGAACCGATGTTGATGACGACGCCCGCCTCACGCTCGAGCATGTGCGGCACCACTGCGCGGCAGAGGGTCGCGGCCGTGCGCAGGTTGCGGTTGAACATCTCATCCCACAGCGCAGGATCGGATTCGGCTACGGTGGCGCCGCCTGCGTAGCCGCCCGCGGCGTTGACGAGCACGTCGATGCGCCCGAATCGATTGATTGTCTCCGCCACCATCGCCTCGACGGCGGCGGCCTTGGCAGCATCAACCGCTGACGCAAGGTAGTGTCGCTCGCTGGCGGCCAGTTTGGGGAACAGAGCCTCAAGGCGGCCCGGCTTGTGATCCACAAGCACAAGCGTCGCGCCCGCGTCTGCAAAGGCCGCGGCCAGCGCCTGCCCCAGGTTGCCCGCCGCACCCGTCACAATCACCACCTGATCGGTAAAGTCGAACATGTTTACCTCCATAGAACAGGCATCAATTTTCGTTACCCGGAGGCGCGCGGTTGCGCGTGCTCGCCAGCCCGTGTACGATCCAGGTGTTGGTCATTTATGCATCCTTGTATCAACGCTACACATTGCGCAGCCGCAATACAGCAACTGCGCTTACATGATGCACCGGTCTGCAAGACACTCACTCCGGGAGGCTCCATGCGCCCCATTCGACCCAGGTGCGGCCTATTCGGCGCAATTGCCCTCGCCACGCTGCTGCTTGCAGCGTGCGCGGCGCCCGCGGCCCAGCCCGCAACGGATATCACGGTGACCGCAGCCGAGGGAGCCGAGATCAGCGCCGAACGCCGCGGCGATGTGCTTATCCTTGACGTGCGCAGTGAGACGGGGATCGGTTCGGCCCGCATTGGCCTGCCGCCCGGCAACGCGCCGCGCGACCTCATTGTGCGCCTGCACTTGCGTGGTCTGGAGAAGATGACCTTCACCTACGATGCAGGCACAATCCAGGTGGAAGTGCCCAGTACGGGCGAGCCGATTGTGCGCGAGAGCTTTCAGCCGGCGGGCGAGAGTGCGGCCCAGGTGATTGCGCGCGGCAGCCCGCACTGGATGAATGTGGGCATCCTGAGCAATGACCCGGCGGCGACACCCGCAATTCCGCTGGACAACGGCCACTTTGACGTCAGCGCCTCGCCCGATTTCCTGACAGGCGGCGTTACGGACTTCACGCTGTCGTGGCTTGACTTCTATCGTTAGCAAAGTACCTTCTTATCCTAGCGGCGGGTTATGAATGTTTCCGAAATAGCTCGGTATCGCGTCGGCCACCGCGAACTGCACCTCACCCCCGGCCCCTCTCCAGTGTGGAGCAAACAACTGCGTCGCGTCGGAGACGTGACCTACGGGGGCGCTTTTCTCCCCTCTCCAGACTGGCCGGGGGTGAGGTGGCAGATGGCGCCGCATGCCGAACCATATTGGCAACATTCATCAGCCGCCGATTTCGACGACGCGGCGCGGTCTGCCGTCCGGCGCCTGAAGCCGCCACGAAAAGCATCTTCCGCATCGCAAATCCCATTTGCCGACCACGTGGAAAGGTCCAGGCTTTGCAACAATCAACCCCCCGCACACGCGAAGAGGCACGTGCCTGCGACGCTGCCGACCCACTGGCCGCTCTGCGCATGCGCTTTGCCCACCCCGACACGACGCTCATCTACATGGACGGCAACTCGCTGGGGCGCATGCCACTTGCCGCAGCGGCGCTCATACAGGCGAGCGTCGAACACCAATGGGGCGACCGCCTCATACGCTCCTGGAATGAGGGCTGGTTCACCCTGCCCGAGCGCCTTGGGGGCAAGATTGCGCAGTTGCTGGGCGCACATGCCGACGAAGTGATCTTGGCCGACTCGACCTCGGTCAACCTCTACAAACTGGCCACCGCCGCGTTGCGCGCCCGCCCTGGCCGCACGCGCATCCTTACCGACGACGGCAACTTTCCCTCCGATCTCTACATCCTGCAGGGAATTGCACAGGAGCACGGCGTCAAACTGGAGGTAATCGCCTCGTCCGACGCCATCCACGGCCCCGCCAGTGCGCTCGTGGACGCGCTCGATGCGGATGTGGCGCTCCTCACCCTCTCGCACACGCTCTACAAGAGCGCCTACACATATGATATGACAGCGCTCACGGCCGCCGCACACGCCGTGGGCGCACTCACCCTGTGGGACCTGAGCCACGCCGCCGGGGCCGTGCCTGTTGCCCTCAATGCCGCCGGGGCAGACCTGGCCGTGGGCTGCTGCTACAAATACCTCAACGGCGGGCCGGGCGCGCCCGCCTTCCTCTATGTGCGGCGCGACCTGCAGGCGCTGTTGGCCAATCCGATTCAGGGCTGGATGGGGCAGCGCAACCTCTTCGCTTTCGAGGCCGGCTACACGCCTGCCGCAGGGCTGCGCCACTTCCTCTCCGGCTCGCCGCCTGTCCTCTCTCTGGCCGCGATTGAACCCGGTGTGGACCTGCTGCTTGAGGCGGGCATGGACGCGCTGCGCGCCAAGTCGCTGGCGCTCAGCGAGATGCTGATCGCACTCTGGGAAGAGCGCCTTGCGCCGCTCGGCTACCAACTGCAAACGCCGCGTGATGCGGCCCGCCGCGGCTCGCACGTGGCGCTGGGTCACGCTGAGGCGTGGCGCATCGACCAGGCCCTCATCCACCAGATGAACGTATTGCCCGATTTTCGCCAACCTGATACGATTCGAATGGGAATCGCCCCGCTTTACAACTCCTTCGCCGACATCTACGCCGCGGTTGCGGCGCTGCAGCGCGCGGTGGAGGAACGCCTCTACACGCAGTACACGACCGCCAAGTCCGCCGTTACTTGACCTACCTCGCGCAAACCCTGTCTGCGCCGCAACCCACCCCGCCGGAGGCATCCTATGGTCTCATCGATTGTGTTAATCAACGTCGAGCGCAACCGCATCAACGCCGTCGCCGAGGAGTTGACGCAACTCAAAGGCGTCACCGAAGTCTTCTCTGTGGCCGGGCGCTATGACCTGGTGGCGGTGCTGCGCGTGCCCGACAACGAGGCGCTGGCCGACCTGGTGACAAGCCAGGCGCTCCAGGTGGAGGGCATCACCCATTCGGAGACGCTGATTGCCTTCAAGGTCTTCTCGCGCCACGATCTTGAAACCATGTTCTCCATAGGCTTCGAGGGCTAGCCAAAGCCGGTACGCAGAAACAACGGAAAAAGCAGGAAATTGCGCTGTTCCTGGTGTTTCCTGCCTTTTCCGTAGTTGCTGTGTATATGACCTTTCTGAAAGGCGTACTCCATGGACAGCGCACGCTCGAGCTGGCTCGTCCTGGCCCTCTTGTCGGCCTTCTTTGCTGCCCTCACCACCATCTTCGGCAAGATTGGCGTGCGCGAGATCCCCTCCAATCTGGCCACCGCCATCCGCACCGTGGTGATCCTGCTGCTGGCGTGGGCCATTGTGCTGGGCACGGGTGAAATCTCGGGGCTGCGCAGCGTGGGGCAGAAGACGTGGCTCTTCCTGATTCTTTCGGGGTTGGCAACCGGCGCATCGTGGCTCTTCTACTACGCTGCACTGCAGCGCGGCCCCGCCTCGCTGGTTGCGCCCATCGACAAGACGAGCCTTGCGATGGTGTTGATCCTGGCCGCACTCTTTCTCGGTGAGCCGTTGACGTGGAAGACGGCGCTGGGCGGCGGCCTGGTGGTGCTGGGCGCGATTGTGGTGGCACTTAAGTAGGTGAAATCGTAATTGGTAAGTGGTCATTGGTAATGGGTGCACCCGTTACCAATGACCACTTACCAATTACGGATTACCCCCACCCGACACCCCCAAAGGAGGCACTCATGACATTCGAAAACATCCTCGTCTCAACACAGGGGCGCGTGGGGCTGGTCACGCTCAACCGGCCGGCCGCGCGCAATGCGCTCAACGCCGCGCTCATGGCGGAACTGGTGAATGCGCTCCAGGCGTTTGACGCTGACGCGGCCATCGGCTGCATGATTGTCACAGGCAGCGACAAGGCCTTTGCCGCCGGGGCCGACATCAAGCAGATGGCCGCCGCTTCCGTCGTCGAGATGATGGACAGCGCCATGCTGGGCGCGTGGGATGCGCTGGCGCGCCTGCACAAGCCGCTGATTGCCGCCGTGAGCGGCTGGTGTCTGGGCGGCGGCTGCGAACTCGCGATGGCATGCGACCTCATCATCGCCTCCGAGACAGCACAATTCGGCCAGCCCGAAATCAACCTGGGCGTGATTCCCGGCGCAGGTGGCACGCAGCGGCTCACGCGCGCCGTGGGCAAGTCCGTCGCCATGGACATGATCCTGAGCGACCGGCGGCTGAGCGCCGAAGAAGCGCTGCGCTACGGCCTGGCCAGCCGCACCGCGCCGGTGGAAAGTTACCTCGCGCTGGCGCTCGAAGTGGCAGGCGTGATCGCGGCCAAGCCGCCCGTGGCCGTGCGCGTGGCCAAGGAGGCGGTCAACGCCGCCTACGAATCCACCCTGGCCGAAGGCGTGCGCCTGGAGCGGCGACTCTTTACGTTGCTCTTCGCAACCGAGGACCAGAAGGAAGGCATGGCTGCCTTCGCCGAGAAGCGCGCACCCGTGTGGCAGGGGCGCTAGATGGCTTGTTTTTGTCGTATAATATTGGCGCGTTTAAAGTCAGGCCGATTGCAGCTTCCGGGCAGGGGCGCACATGCGCCTGCTAACCAGTACCACAGCATGAGGAGTAATCATGCCAAAACAAGGCAACTTGAAGCAGGCGATTGAAGGCTACTTTGGCCTACCCCGTACGATGGAGCCTGCTTTTGCCGGCGCGTCCGCCGCTGCGCAAGACGCTCCAGAAGTAGAGCGCAGTCCTTCCTGGGCGCTCTTCGCAGCCGACAATGACCCGGAAAAGCCCACCGTGCGCGTCACGCGCCGCCGCCAAACCACCTCCGATCCAGGCGACCGCCAGACAGCCGGCGCATCGCGTCGCGACAGCAGCAGCGGCCAGCCGGATCGCGCCGGCGGCTCGTCGCGCGGCTCGAGCGGCGGCCCGCCCGTCAGCACGCTGCTGCCCATCATTCTGGGCCTCTTCGCCAACAAGAAGACGCGCCCCATCGGCATCCTTCTGGGCATTGGCCTGCTGCTCTGGATCATGTGGGGCTCCATCTTTGGTGGCGGAGGCGGCGCCATCCTGCCGGATCAGCAGGCCGACGCGCCCGCCGTTTCCTCCGCAGCGAGCGGCAGCCTGGGAGAGTTGGCGGCCATCCTCGGCGGAGCGGGCGCACTCAGCCAGGCGATCCCCGAAGTGATGCCCACACCGGGCGCGCCCGTCGTCAACGTGCGTCCAACCCCTGCCGCGGCAGCAGTGGGGGCCACAGGCAGCGCCACCACCGCCGGCGGCGACACCTGGACAGTCCTGCTCTACAGCGATGCCGACGATCAGGTGCTCGAGCAGGACATCTTCACCGACTTCAACGAGGCGGAGCGCGTTGGCTCCAGTAACAATGTCAAAATCGTTGCCCAACTCGACCGCTTCCAGGGCGGCTATTCGGGCGACGGCAATGTCACCCGCACCCGTCGTTATCTGATTACCCAGGACGATGACCTCAACAAGATCAACTCGCCTGTTGTCCAGGATGTGGGCGAAGTCGATATGGCCGACCCGCGCAGCCTCGTCGATTTCGTCAAGTGGGGCATGCAGAACTACCCCGCCGACAAGTACGCGCTGATTCTCTCGGACCACGGCATGGGCTGGCCGGGCGGCTGGAGCGATCCAACCTCCAAGACGGGCCCCGACCGCGCCTTCCCTCTCTCGCGCGCCATGCCCCACGACATGCTCTGGCTGCACGAGGTGGAAGCCGCACTCGCCACAATCCGCAACGACACGGGGCTCGACAAGTTTGAGCTCGTGGGCATGGATGCCTGCCTCATGTCCCACCTTGAGGTCTACACCATGCTGGCCGACCACGCGCGCTATGCCGTGGCCTCGCAGGAAACCGAGCCGGCGCTGGGTTGGGCCTACGCCGCGTTCCTCGCGCCCCTCGTGCAGAAACCCGCCATGTCGGGGGCCGACCTGGGCCAGCTGATTGTGCAGACCTACATCGACGGCGACCAGCGCATTGTGGATGACCAGGCGCGCGCCGACTTCACCGGCGGCGGACGACCGGGCGCAGGGCTCTTTGGCGGCGCACCCCCCGCCGAGGCGGTCGCGCGCCAGCTTTCGCAAAATGTCACCCTCACCGCCGCCGACCTGAGCAAGATTCCTGCGCTCAACACCAGCCTCAACAACTTCCTCGTGGCGCTCCAGCAGGCAAACCCCAAGGCCGTGGCCAAGGCGCGCGCCTACGCGCAGAACTTTACGAGCATCTTCGGCAGCAACGTGCCACCCTCCTACATTGACCTGGGCCACTTCACCATACTGGCGCTGCAGGCCGCCAACGACCCCGCACTCCAGGAGATTGCCGCACCGCTGGTCAACGCCATCAACGACGTGGTCGTGGCCGAGAAGAACGGCCCCGGCAAACCCGGCTCCACCGGCATATCCATCTACTTCCCCAACAGCGACCTCTACAAGTCGCCGGCGGCGGGTCCGCAATCCTACAACGTGGCGGCGGCGCGCTTTGTGGATGAATCGCTGTGGGATGAGTTCCTCACCTACTTCTACACGGGCAACAGCTTTGCGGGCGATACACGCAGCGCCTCCATGCCCGCCGACGGCGCAGGTGTGCGCTCGCCGGGCGCGGGCGGCATCACCCTCTCGCCGGTTACCCTGTCGGCCGACACAGCCGCGCCGGGACAGCCTGTGCTCATGAGCGCCGACGTCGCGGGCGAGAACATCGCCTATATCAAGCTCTTCGTGGGTGAGGTGGACGAGGCGGCGCAGTCTGTGCGGCTGATAGATTCGGACTATCTCCAATTCGGCGAGACGCGCGAACTCAACGGCGTCTACTATCCCGATTATGGCGCGACCGACTTCAAGCTCGAGTTCGAGTGGGAGCCCTACGTCACGGCCGTGACCGACGGCAGCACCAACGCGGTGGCGCTTTTTGACCCCGTGAACTACGGCGCCGACATGGCTACCGCACAATATGGCGTCGACGGAACCTATACAATGGCGGCGGACGGAGCGACCATCAGCGCACGCGCCATCTTCCGCGCGGGGGTGCTGCAGCAGGTCTTCTCCTACCAGGCGGGCAACGCCACGGGCGCACCCTGGGAGATTGTCCCGGCCACAGGCGACAGCTTTACGGTCAACGAGCAGTGGCTGGACATGGACGCCGAGGGCAACGTCATCTCCACCACCTATGAGGCGGGCGCGACGGTGACCTTTGGCGAGGGCGAAACGCTGCGCTGGACTGAACTCAACGCCGCACCCGGCCAGTATGTCGTGGGCTTTGTGGTGGAGGACCTTGACGGCAACGAGAAAGCCTCGTACACGCCGGTGACGGTAACAGCCGCACAGTAAGGTCGGCGTAGTCGCAACACGAGCAATCCAAAGCGAGGCTTCCAGAGATGGGGGCCTCGCTCTTTGCCTCCACAAGCGTGTTGCCATATGAATCGTATTGCAATTCTTCCATAGAATGGTATGCTTGCAGATGACGGCTTCATTTGAATGGGATGAAAGCAAGAATGCGGAGAACGTGCAGAAGCACGGCATCACATTTGATCGTGCGCAATGGGCCTTCGCGGACCCGCACAGGGTCATCCTCGAAGACCTTGATCACAGCGCAGGTGAGCCACGCTATTTTTGTCTAGGCAAGGTGGAAGACGCCGTGCTGACCGTTCGCTTCACCTATCGTGGTCAGGCAATTCGCATCTTTGGAGCAGGTTATTGGCGCAAGGGAAAAGCCCGTTATGAGCAAGAACAAGGCGGTTGAGTATACCGACGAGCCGATGGCGATGGGCCGGCGCGTCGCTGACTTCCTGCCCCGCCCCGAAGACCTTGTCTTTCGCCCGGCAGGCGTCAAGGTTACGCTTACGCTCAGCGAGGAGAGCATCACCTGGTTCAAACAACAGGGGGAGCGGCTGCAAACCCCTTACCAGCGCATGATTCGCAATCTGGTTGACGAATACGTGCGTCACATGCGTGACGAGACACCGGGTGCGGGTGGTTAATGGCCAAATCGAGGTTTCCAGAGATGGGGGCCTCGCTTCCTGTGTACGGCGCGCGTGCGCATGGCGACGGTCCGATCAGGACGGAAGGCACGTTTGCGGTAGCGGCGCACGCGCGCTATCTTACGCTGTACAGGCAGGCGCTGGTCGCCTGCCCGCGATTGATCCAGGACGCGCCCTGAAAGAGCCATGGCAGAACCAAACGATCCCTTTGAGCTGATTCCGCGTAAGCCCAGGAAACCGAATGGCGGCGCCGCGCCGCGCGCCGGCCAGGGCGCGCCCCAACCTGCCGCGCCACAGCCACTGCAGCCGCCGCAGCAGCCCACGCAGCGCAATCCCGCTGACGAAGAGCCAGCCTCCACTTACCCTGCTGACGACTATCCCACAGGCGAGTACCCGCCCGACTTCCGCCGCCCCCAACCCGCTGCCGACAGGCCCGCGCCGGGGCCTGCAGGGCCATCCACGCCGCAGCCCTATTACCCCGAGCAGACGGGTGACTATCCGCCCGACTACACGCCACCGCGCCCCTTTCCCGGCGCACCGTTGCCGGCAATGCCGGCGCCAACACCGAGCACACCCTCTGCAGAGCGAACGCCCTACACGCCCGCGCCCGTTGGCCCACCGCCTTTTGGCCCACCGCCTTTTGGCCCGCCGCCGGGCGGCCAACCCCCGTTCAGACCGCAGCCTTCACAGCCTGCGCCACCGCCTGCACCCCGCCCGGCCGCGCGCCGGCGCGGCCCCGGCATGGGGCGCGGCTTCATTACCGGTCTCCTGAGCTTTGTGGTGCTGAGTGCATTCTTCCTTGGCCTCGGGCTCATCGGCTATTCGATCATGGCGGGCGACCTGCCCGCGCCCGACGATCTGGACGACCGCGCCAGCCACTTCCAAACGACGCGCATCTACGACAGCGAAGGCAACCTGCTCAACGCTGCCTTCGACCCCAACGAGGGGCTACGCACGGCTGTGACGCTTGACAAGATCTCGCCTACGCTGGTCCAAGCCACCGTGGCCACCGAGGACGCCAACTTCTTTAGTCACCCCGGCGTGGACCCGGTGGCGCTGGCGCGTGCGCTCTACTACGCCTTCCGCGAGCGCGACATTGTCTCCGGCGCGTCCACCATTCCCCAGCAACTTGTGAAGATGACCTTCCTGACGCCGGAGCGTACACTCACGCGCAAGGTCAAGGAAGCGATTCTGGCCTCCGAAATCAGCCGGCGCTGGAGCAAGAACCAGATTCTCGAGATCTACATGAACCAGATCTATTACGGGAATCTGTCATATGGCGCGGCCGCGGCGGCCGACACCTACTTCAACAAGAATGTGGCGGATCTCACCCTGGCCGAGTCGGCGCTGCTTGCCGGTCTGCCGCAGTTGCCCGCCTACTACGACCCCTATTCGCACCCCGACCGCGCCAAGCAGCGCCAGGGCGTTGTGCTCGGGCTTATGCTGGAAGACAACGTGATCAGCGCGGCAGAGGCCGATGCCGCCTGGCAGCAGCCTCTCTCTTATCATCCGCTCGAGTTCAACCTGCAGGCGCCCCATTTCACCCTCTATGTGCGCCAGCAATTGGAACAGCTCTTTGGCCCCGATGCGCTCTACAAGGCGGGACTGGAGGTGGAGACCACGCTCGACCCGCGCCTCCAGGCCGAAGCCGAGCGCATTGTGGCCGAAAATGTGGCGGGGCTGGGCGAGAACAGCATCTCCAACGGCGCGCTGGTGGCCATGCGCCCGCAAACGGGCGAGGTGGTCGCGCTCGTGGGCAGCGCCGACTTCAACAACGTGGAGATTGACGGCCAGGTGAACATGGCGCTGGCCCCACGCCAGCCCGGCAGCACCATCAAGCCGCTGGTCTATCTCGCGGCCTTCGCCCAACCCAACAAGCCGCTCAGCGAGCACTGGACGCCTGGCACACTCGTTGCCGACATCAGTGAGGGCTTTCCCGATGGCGCCAACCCACCCTATACGCCTGTGAATTATGACGGGCGCGAGCACGGCATACTTCCCGTGCGCCAGGCGTTGGGCAACAGCTACAACATTCCCGCCGTGCGCGCGATGCAGGCCGTGGAGGTTCCCAACTTCCTCGCCTTCGCGCAGAGGCTGGGTATCACCACGCTCACGCGCCCCGACTACGGGCTGAGTCTGGCGCTGGGCGCGGGCGAGGTGCCCCTCACCGAGATGACATCCGTCTTTGCCACCATCGCCAATGGCGGCATGCGCAGCGAGCCCGTGCTCATCCGCAAGGTGACGGATTCATTCGGCACGGTGCTCTGCGAAGTGAACTCGGCGCGCCCCTGCCAGGCGCACGCCGACCAGAACGCCCAGGTCATTAGTCCCGTCGACGCCTTCCTGATGACGAATATCCTCAGCGACAACGACGCGCGCACGGCCGCCTTTGGCCCCAATTCGTCGTTGCGGCTGGATCGCCCCGCCGCCGTCAAGACGGGCACGACCAACGACATCCGCGATATCCTCACGCTGGGTTTCACGCCGCAACTTGTTACGGGGGTGTGGGTGGGCAACGCCGACAACTCACCCATGCGCAACGTCTCGGGCGTAAGCGGGGCCGCGCCAATCTGGAACCAGTTCATGACCGTGGCGTTGGCCGACGAACCCGCAGTCGATTTCCAGCCGCCGGTGGGCGTGCGTCAGTACGAAGTCTGCGCCGATACCGCCACGTTGCCCAGCCGCGCCTGCCCCGAGAAGCGTGTGCAGTGGTTTGCCGAAGACCGACCGCCGCTGCCGCCCGAGTATGATCTCTGGCAGAGCTTCCGCGTGGACAAGAACACGGGCCAGCTCGCCAGCGAGTTCACACCGCCCGATCAGGTGGAGGAGCGGACGTGGAAGGTCTATCCCGAGAAACACCGTGCCTGGGCCGAGGCGCACGGCATCGCGCAGCCTCCTTTCATCCCGCCGCCGGTGCTGGCGAGCACGCCGGGCGCCCCCGGCGCGGTGGTCATTCCCGCCACGCCGGGTGAGCAACAACCCCCCGCGCCCGACCCTGCGGCGCAGGTGGCGATCTTTTCGCCCGTGGAGGGCGAGACGGTGAGCGGTCTGATTACGGTCTACGGCACTGTCAATGTGCCCAACCTGGTGAGCTATGAACTGCAGTATGGCGAAAGCCATGACCCGGGCGCCTTTAGCGCGCCGGTGAGCGGCCCCTACGGTGGCGCCGTAAATAACGGCCCCGTCGCGCAATGGGACGCGTCCGCGATGCGCGACGGCCCCTACACGCTGCGGCTGCTGGCACGCGACAATCAGGGATCACTCTATGAGGCACGCTCGCGCATCTTCGTGGTGCAGCCTGTGCCCACCTTTGCGCCGCCCACACCGCTGCCCGTGCCGCCAACGCCGACGTGGACGCCCGTGCCCGCGCAGTGGACACCCGCACCCCAGCCCGAGCAGCCCACACCCCTGCCTCTCGAGCCGCCCCCTGCCGAGCCGACAGCCACCTGGACCCCGCCCCCCACCGACGCGCCTGAAATACTGCTCGACACGCCCGTGCCCGCCGAAACACCCGTGGTCGAGCCTTTCACACCCACCTGGACGCCCGAAGCCAACCCCGCACCTTGAAGCGTGCAAACGCAGCAAAAGCGGTCACAGAACACAGGCAGACAGGCGGCTCCCCGGTTGGGAGCCGCCTCTGTTGTGTGGGGAGTCCGTAGGCTTGTGCAACTAGGGAGTGGGAACCCTGACTTGGCGACGGTCGTCTTTCGATGGCAGGTGGCTGTAATTGTTGAGGGCTGCCCGCAGACGGACAACCTTTTGTATATTGCGAGTGGAGATCACTCGAAGGAGACCCATCATGAAGACCCTGAAAGAGCTGTTTGTCGCCGAACTGCAGGATACCTATGACGCAGAGAAGCAGATTATCGAGGCGCTCCCCAAGATGGAAAAGGCCGCGAGTGCGCAGGAGTTGAAGAGTGCCTTCCGCGCCCATCTGAAGCAGACCGAGGTGCAGGTCACTCGCCTGGGCGAAGTGTTCAAGATTGTGGGCGAACCTGTCAAGGGCAAGAAGTGCAAGGGCATGCAGGGCCTCATCAGCGAAGGCAATGAGGGCATTAAGGAGGGTGGCGATCCTGATGTGATGGACGTCTTCCTGATTGCCGCCGCCCAGCGTGTGGAGCACTACGAGATGGCCGCCTACGGCACGCTGCGTACACTCGCCGGCAGGCTGGGGCTGCAGGATGCCAAGCGTCTTCTGCAGGAGACGCTTGACGAAGAGGGGCAGACCGACCACCTTCTCAGCCGTCTGGCCGAGGGTGACAACAAGCGCGCCGGCATCAACGAAAACGCGATGGCTGCGAGCAACTAGCAGCGCGGACGAAACGTCTGCAACGCGGTAATTGACAAGTGGTAACTGAAGACTGGGGGCGCTTCGTCACTCGAAGCGTCCCCAGTCTTCAGTTACCACTTGTCAATTACGCTTGTGCCATTGAGGCTAATTCACCCGCGCCTCAGCCGCAGCCGCCGCCACTCTTGTCGCGCTTCATCTCCAGCTTTACCTTGGGCAGATACTCGAGTTCCCACTCGTGCGGGTTGGGCGACGCCGCAATATATCGATCGCCCAGCGCCGCAGGGAAGGTGTAGTTCAGTTTCTCCCTGGGATAGGAAGCCGACTCGCTGGCCGCCAGTTGTGACGCCACCGGCTGAATCGCCGGGTCCTCCTTGCCGAAGGTGGCAATCCAATTGTTAATGCCCCCCTCAAGGATGTAGGCGTTGGGCACGCTTTCTGCCGAAAGCGTCTTCCATGCATCGGTCGCAGCCGCCTCGTTATCGCTTACCACCACGAAGACGGTGTTAATCGCCTGCTCGGCGTGCATCTCGGGAATGGCCGCGCCGATTGTGTCCAGCGGCACATTGCGCGCGCCGCTGATGTGGAAGAGGTTGTACTCCTGCTCGGGGCGCACGTCGGAGATGACGACCCGCAAGCGGTCATCAGCCATGATCTTGAGCAATTCGCCGGGGTGAATTTGCACCTCGCGGTTCTCGAGCGCAGGCTCCTTGGTGGGGGCAATTCGCACCCATTTATCCTGCGTCGTAGGCTGGCCAATCAGGATGACGCCCACGGCCCCGGCCACAAGCATGGCGGCTCCGGCATAGCGCAGGCGGGGCTCCTTGCTCAGATCCCGATTGCCAAAGATGTGTTCCAGTTGCTCGCCGCCCCAAAACATGAAGAGTGCCATGAGCACAATCCCCAGCACAGCGACGCCGTAGGAGACGCCCAGCCACTCGGGAATTGTGAGGCGGCCCAGATAGCTGCTGTTCCACCAATCCTCGAAGAAGGGCACCGTTTCGCCAAAGAGGAAGATGCCGAAGAGCACGCCGAAGACAAAGAAGAGGCCATCCAGCTTGGCGGTGGCCGCGGCCACAAGCGACGTGCCGGGGCAGAAGCCGCCGACGATGAAACCCACGCCCATGATCAGGCCGCCCACGATCCCCGACCATACGTAGGTCGGGTTGACCCACACCTGGCTGAAGTCGAGCACGCCCAGACCCACCATAGTGAAGAGCAGCACCATGGCGGTGACGATCGCGCCAAACATCACCTTGAGAACCGTTAGGTCCTTGAAGTAGAACTGTGCGGCCAGCTTCTTGGAATTGCCAAAGCCCGACATTTCGAGCACAAAGCCGAAGGCGAAGCCAATCAGCGCGAAGATGACATACATCCACGGCTTGCCAACCATGGGTTCAAGCAGAAGCGGGAAGTTCATGGCATTTCTCCTGCGCTAGTTCCACAGACGGCGGACAAACCAGGCGATCGCATAAGCCCCGGCGAAGACGGCAAACATGAAGGCCCACGAGCCCACGGAAAGCGTAGCCCCACCCGAGAGCGCTTGCCCCGAGGTGCAACCGCGCGCCATGCGCGCGCCATAGCCCATAATCGCGCCACCCACAAAGGCCCACAGCCAGCGCTGGCGCACCGTCACATTGGGACCCCTGTTCGTCTCGACCTTGACGCGGCCAAAAACCCAGCCCGAGGTGAAGCCGCCAACCAGCGTGCCGAAGACCATGGGCACAACCCAGTCATCCAGCGGGTTGAGGTTGCCGCCCGCCATCTTGAGCAGATAGGCGTTGCGGTCCACATGGGCAGGGTCGATCAGATCCTGGACGAAGACGATGATGCGGTTCAGGCCACCCGATGCCCCCAGCCCATTGCCCGTAAGGAAGAAAGCGAGGAAGAGCACGATCCCCAGCAGCAGCCCGCCCAGGTAGGGGTGGATGTAGGGCCGCATGGGGCGCGCCAGGAAGACTTCGCGCACCGTGCGCCGTGACGCAGCTGGTGTTCCCGATGATGGTGCAGAAACGGACATATGGGTCTCCTTGTTTTGTCCGGTTACGGTCCTGGTGGCACGGCAGGTTCAAAGTTCAAGGTTCAAAGCTCGTGCGCCGCGTAGGTCACGTCTCCGACGTGACGCAACCATCGCTAGTCCGCGGCCGCCGGTGCGGCCACGGGTGCAGGTGCAGTCACCGGCGCGCCGTCAACCGGCACTTCTTCCCAGCCTGTGACCATGGCCTGGATGCCGCTGAGCGGTCGCTCACCGGTGGTGGTCAGGTAGACGTGACCCACAATGAAGGAAGCGAAGGTCCACGCCACCAGTGAGTGGAAGGGCGCCAGGAAGGGCAGCCCGCCCAGCGCACCGGCAAATTGCGGCCAGCGCTGCACGCCCCACATGAGCGCGCCGGTGATCACCTGCAGCGGCAGCAGCACATTCAGAATGCCGAAGTACGTCACCTGCTGCAGTGGGTTGAGGTGGCGCTCGCGCGACTTCTCGAAGGGGTGCGGATCATTCCTGAAGATGCCCTGGAGATAGAACTTGGCCTGCTCAATTGCCTGGTCAAAAAAGCCGTAGGGGCGAGGAATGAACTGGCGAATCTCGCCGCCGGCCAGGTGCCAGAAGAGCGACAGCGCCGCGTTGATGACCAGCACTGCCGCCAGCACGTTGTGCACTGTCACCATGTGCGGGAAGGAGAAGATGCCAAAGATGTCGGGCCGGTGGATGATGAGCCCCGTGAAGAGCAGAATGATAATCGTGAGCGTCTGCAGCCAGTGCCAGAAGCGCTCGTATGCCTGGTACATGTAGACGCGCTTGCGTTTGCGGGCGTGGCGCGGGCGGCGCATAGCCGTCACAAAGCGCATTGTGCCGTGCGCCGATACGGCCAGCAGCGTGCCTACAAAGAGCAGTGCACCGAAGAGATCAATCCAGGTGACGCGGTTGTGACCAAAGATGTAGATACCATCGGCGCGCGGTTCGGGCTGGTAGCGCAACACGCCGTCTACACTCTCGAACGCACCGCTGGCCGCCACGTTGTTATCGACCACGAAGGTGGGAATCACCCCACCCGGCGTGCGGTTGGAGAGAGTCAGGCCGGCGGCCACGCGTGAATCGTTGTCGTGGCACGCCCGGCAGTCCTTGGTGACCCAATCATCACGCGTTACGGAGTGGTTGATGCTGTAGGGCTGCGTCTGCGCCTCAATGCGAGGGTTGGCCAGCCCCAGCGCCGCCAACCGCTCGCTGATGAGCGCCTGTTTGGCGTCGCTGTCGATGACGAGTTCGGTGTTGTCCAGTTGACCATCACTGTTGCCGTCGAAGGCGGCCACAATCGCTGGCGCATAGCCTCCGTTCTCGAGATAGACGGCTGCGAGGTCGATTTGACGCACGGGGGCAGGCGCGCCCTCTGCGTCGTCACTCACCCAGTACCACGCGCTGATGAGGTTGTAGGGGGCGAGCATGGTGTCGCCATCCACGTTGTTGCGCTGCATGAGCACCGGCTCGTAGCCAGTGACGAGGCCGTTGACAGTGTCGCTGCCCTCAATCCCGCGGCATTGCGTTACGGGGCTGCCGTCGGCCTGGAGCACAGTCCAGTCCACCGACGCTATCGCCGGCGCGTTCAGCTTGGGGATGTGGCAGCTTTCGCAAGCCAGAACCTCCATGTGGCGCTCGGTGTAGGGGAGCCAGTCGTTGTGCATCTGCTCGGCGGCGTGGCACGATTCGCAGCGGCGCATGGAGCCCTTCTGCCCCTCGTCTATCGTAAACTGAGCGCTGGCCCCGCGCGCCAGATCGTGACTGGGTCGCTCGAGATATTCGCCCAATTCGAGGCGGCGAGGATCATAGACGAGGTGGTCGGGCTGCTTGCCGGCGGCCTCCTGTGCGTGGACAGGGTTGTTGAGCGCATAGTGGCAATCGGTGCATTTGAGCGCACGCTCGGCGTGGACATCCCACGGGCGCGCCAGCAGAGCCTTGTCGGCCAGGTTGAGGCCCGATTGCGAGATCAACTGCGGCGAAACCACCTGGCCGGTGGTGGCCGTCTGCGGCTGGTCGAGGTCGCACGCCGAGAGAACCAGCGGCTGCTTTGTGTCGGTGTGGACAACGCCGTGGCAGGCCGCGCAATTCGCGTTGGTGGGATCCTGAATTTGCACGAAGGCCGGCAGCAGTTTGCCGTCGTCGCCAAAGGCCTCGGGCTGCCAGGCAAAGCCGTCGGCTGTCCTGGTGACAATCCCCGTGGCGGAGAGCGACGCCGTGTTGGCCCAGGCAAAATTGCCGGCGGCAATCGTCTCGGCGCGCGCCGCGGCATCGGGCTGCGCCAGGTGGCAGACGAAGCAGTCCATCTCCACCGTGCCGGATTGCTTCCAGTCCCACGCCCGCACGCTGCCGTCGGGCTGCAGCAGGCTCGTCTGGGGGTCAGCCGCGTCGGGGTTGAGCGTGACCAACGGCGCACCATCCCGGGCGGTTGTTGCGGGGCCACCACCCGGAACGAATGCGCCAAGTTGCATGAGCCACTCGGCGGTGCTCATGTCCAACTGTACCGCTCCCTCGGGGGAAAGGTAGCGGTACGTAAGGGGATCCCATTTGCCAAAGAGACCGCCGCTCTGGTCCCATGGTTGCGCTAGATCAACATCCGAGCGACCAAAGTCGCCCAGCCCCAAATCGCTGTGGAAGCTGCGCTGCTCGATGAAGTTCGTATCATGGCATGTGCCGCAACTCTGCATGGGCGAGACGGACTTGCCGCTCTCGAGCACATTGGCGCCGTCGACATCAAGCAGTGCGAAGGTGGGGTGCAGCGGCGAGGCATCGCTCTGCGGCGACAGGGGCGTCGGCACAGGCTCCACCGTGGGCGCGCCCTCCTGCGCAAACGCGTGCGGCGCGCCGGCGGCAAACAGAAGCGCCATCAGCAGGCCGACGAGCAGGACCAGGCGAGTCGTGGAAATTGCGTAACGAAGTAATTGGGAGCGAGCAAACATGGGTCTATCCCTGGTCTCGGTGGTCATGCGGTCATCATGCTGCAATTAGCGAGCGGCGGTGGGCTGATCATCAAAGCGGCCGCCCCATTCCATCGGGTCGCCGGGATAGCCCAGCGCCTCCCAGTCCATGCGACCGCTGGGCGTATGGCAGTCATCGCACTGGAGCGCGTTCTCCTTGGGCTGCACCATGTGCGTCACCGGCCAGTACATTTCGGTGCGTGCAAAGCCGTAGTTGCCGCTGTAGTCCAGGCCAGTCTTCGCCTGGGCAAGCTCGAGTGCCGAGTTCCAGTCAAAAGTTGTCCAGAAGCCGCCTTCACCCGAGGTGACTGGCTGCAGCAAATAGTCATAGGTCGTGTCATAGGGCTGATTGGCGCGATGGACCTTGAAGGGGAAGATCTTGGCGTCGGGATCCTGGATGTCACCGGCAGGTGGGTTCATGACGGTGATCTGCGTGGGCACAATCGTGTCGCCCAGCAGATAGCGATAGGCAAGATTGCCGTTGAACCACTCGTACGTCGGCGCTACATCCTTGGCGAAAACGAAGTCGCCCTTGATCTTGAGATAGCTGAAGTGGTCTTCGGGCTTGTCCTGCCCTGCGGTCGACCAGTCCCAGAAGGTCTTGGTGGGGTTCTTGAGCGCCATGGCGGGGACGTGGCAGGTCTGGCAAGCCACAGCATCCACGTGGGAATTGATGCGCGCATCAGCGTGCAGGTCGATGGCGTGGCAGTCGGTGCAGGCCACCTGCTCCGCCGGGTCAATCGTGAAGTTGTCGCCCAGCAGCTTGCCTTTGATTTCGTGGTCGGTCGTCTGGTGGCAGTCTGTGCATAAGAAGTTGTTGGCGCCCATGTGCACGTCCAACTCGCCCGAGGGGAAGTAGAGGCTCTCGTCGAGGTCGCCGTGCTTGACGTTGTTGCCGCCGCCGCCATCGAAGTGGCACTTGCCGCAGTTGTCGCGCGTCGGTGCGCGCACGCTCCGGGCCGCGGCCAGCAGGTTCACATCCTCGCCGGGCAGGCCGTAGTCGCCCTTGCCATAGGTGGAAACGTCGGCGTGGCAGACAAGACAATCGACATTGCTGCTGTCGCTGAAGTCGAATTCGGCGTCGGCCCAGCCATAGCCCGCATGGCAGCTCATGCAGGTGCGTTCGTTGCCCTGCGTGCCAATGCAGAAGTTGTTGATCTGGTTCTTCTTGCCAATCGTCACGGGCTCGTCGCGCCAGGGCACTGTCATCGGCTCGCTTTCCCATGTCCAGTGCGTGGTATGCATTACCTCGCTGGCCGACTCCTCATGGCACTCGAGACAACCCTGCGTCACCTGCTGGGGCGTCTCGAAAGGACCCTTGATGATGTCGGCGTGGCTGGTGTGGACAGCGTGCGTGGGCACATTCTGCCAGGGGTCCGCGGTAGCCTCGGCGCTGCGCGGCCAAAGCAGAAAGAGGGGTATGGCGATCGCGGCAACGATGGCAACAAGCCCTGTCACCCACAGCCAGCGCCACCGCCGGACCGGCGCCTCTGCAAGCGGTGCATCGGGCAGTGGTTCGGGCAGAACCTCAGGTGGCGAGGCGTGCGTGTTGTCGGGCATCTCTGCGGACATGGTGTCCAGCTTCCTGTGTTTGGAGTGCGCTGGCCGTCTAGGCATTGGCCAGGGCGGCAATGGACGCGAGGCGGACGGTGAAGTCCTGCCGCTCGCTGACGATATGTGTAATCACATCGGCGACGCGCTGCACGGAGCCAAGCAGTCGCTGCTCCTGCGCCGCGTCCATGGTGTAGACCTGCGTTATGTGCGCGGCCAGGTCGTCGCTGGCCATGCCCAGCCTGTCGGCGGCGACTTCAAGTTGCGCAGGCGTTGGGGGCCACTCGCCGGGCGCCATGCCGCCAAAGACGACCATGCCGGTAAGTTCGTTGCCAATGCGCACAAAGGCACGCGTGCACAGCAAGCCGAGATCACTTTGCGTAAAGCTGGGCTGGAGCGCAGGGCGGGCGGCAATGTCGGCCCACAGCGCCAGGCAGCGGGCATAGCCCTCGGGGTGCGCCTCCACAGCGGCCAGCAGCCCGCAGGGGTTTGAGGTGCGCGTCACGGGCACGCCTTTGAGGTCGGTCAGCACAATCATCACGCCCAGGGCGTCGGCAAAGGCATCCTGCATCAGTTGTACGCACTCGAGTGGCAGGATTTCAGCCAGGAGGGGAACCGAGCCATTGCTTGCATTGCCGCTACCGCTGCGCGCGTGAGTCACCACCTCCGCTTGTGCATTCGCTGCGTCGGCTGGGGCACCAAAGGCGGCGTCGGCGCTTTGCGCCTGCAGCCACTGGTCAATCAACCGGCGTGGGAAGCGCCACTGGTTGCCCACCTTCATGGCGGGCAGGCGCGCGCTTTCGGCCATGCGGTAGATGGTTGTGCGGTCTACCTGGAGCATCTCCTGCAGGTCGCGTGTTGTGTAAAACGGAGCACTCATGGCATAGCCTGGAAATGATGCGGCGCGGCGGTGGCCAGGTAGCGCGATAACCCGGCGCTGCGGCGGAACAGGGCGGGGAGGGTCGGCAGTTGCGGCCGCCGCTGCGTGTGCATTTGCTGCATTAGGTGCATTCGATGCAGCACGCACCCTGTTCTGCGTGCAAGTACAGTCTACCCCGCACCTTGTGCACATGCATGGGTCACTTGTCCCAATCAAGCCGGGACAATTGTCCCCTTTTGTGAAATCATTCACAGAATACGCCGCAGTGGATTGTAGCGGAAGGCCTCCTGGCCTTCGTCTTTGCGGTTGCAGCCCGCACGCAGGCCGGCCAAAACGAAGGCCCGGAGGCCTTCCGCTACAATGGCAATGGCCAGGGCTTCTCAAAAGTCATGAACGCGCCATGAGTGGGCGCGAACTACACCTCACCCCCGGCCCCTCTCCATGCGGATGTGTATAGACCGAGGCCGGGGGTGAGGTGCAGTTTTGCAGTGCGATGACGTTTGAGAAGCCCTGGGCAATGGCGTACAACAAAAGCAAGCCGCCTTGCCCGGGTTGGGCAAGGCGGCTGGGCCTTCGATTCGATTGTGTTGCTGCATTACAGGAAGAAGAGCAACCGGCGCAGGCTGAAACGGGGCTGTGCCTTTGCGCCGCGCTGGGCGGCGCGTGCGCGCTTTGCTTCCTTCAGGCGCTGCTGGCGCTCCATGCGCCGCTCTATTTCCTGCACCACCTCGCGGTGGATCAGCAGGTAGAGTTCAGGATTGCCGTTCATGATGTTCCCCCAACACGCGTGTGCGTGAAATTGTCAAGTTCTGTGTATTTACGTGTACAGTTGTGTATCGCCGCCGGCCGCTGATCTGGCCTCGCCCTGCATGCAGACGTCTGCTCTGCCTACTGTGAGCGACCTGCAGTGGGCCGTCCCTTGCCGGTGATGAGGTCCGCCACCCTGCGTACGACAGCAGCCGTGCGCCCCTGGCGACTCGCACCCTCACGGCGACAGCGCTCTACGCTGTGCGCCAGGCGCGCCATCTCGGCTTTGCGCAACGCCTCGGTGTGCTCTCGACGTGCAGCCATGTAGAGCACATCAAAACGTGCCTCGGCGCTATCGTTTACCTCATAAAGAGTGCTCATGACCCCCCTTCCGCCGCCCCCATGGACGCGCGCTGTGCGATGCCTGTTTGCTTCTGTGCCGCCTGCGCAATTCCACTTGCAAAGGCGCATGGACGCGTGTAAGATGCCGTGTAGTTGGACGTGCATATGGCGTGTAATTGTGCGCAGCCGTGCATGTGTGATTATCGCGCTGTTTGTGTATAATGTCAATACATAAATACACAAAGCAACCTTAAAATTCGCGCACTCTGCTTTTGTCTTTTTATCAATTGCGCTGCCATGAGTGACCCACGCCCCGTTTCCGCAAACCATGCCCTTGCACGCAAACGCTCGCCCGCGCTGGCGCTGTTGGCGCGCAAGGGTGCAAGCGAGCCACTCCGTCGCCACGCGTCCGAAATGGCCGCCTATCTCGAAGGCTGGCAGGCCGGGCCGCTGCTCACGCAGGCAGGCTTCTTCCACGAGGCGCTGGCGCAGGAGATTGTGACCGCCGACGAGGTCGCGGCCATAGCGGGTGATGAGGTGGCGCGACTCTGCGTGCTCTACCGCGCGCGCATGCGCGCGCCAACCCCACCCCAGTGGCGCGGCCGTGCCGACGCGCTCAAGCGTGTGCGTCTCTATGCGGCGGCCTACGCCGAGCCGGCGCTGGCGCTGCTCTGTGCGGCGCACTTGTGGCATTGCGCCGTCAACGGAGATGCCAACTTCGGCGGCGCAGGCTGCGAGGCGGTCACGCCATCGCTTGCCTTGCAGCGCGGCGAATTGCAGACCGTTCTTCTGCCCCTGCTGGAGATGCTGGGGCTGCGCCAGTTGCGCGACGACCTCGCCGTCTTTCCCGGCGCACGAGCCGTCGATCCCACCGCCCGGGCAGGCGCGGACGACCAACACGGTTTCTTTGCCCATATCGATGCGCTCATCGCACCGCTCCTCGATGGCGCGCGGCTCACCCCGCGCCCAGACTCCTTTACGCTGGGCGAGCATCTGCAAAGCGCGCCCGCACCGGCCACTGCTGAGCGCAACAGCACGCAGCAGCGCGCATTCTACGCCGAGCTACTCGTCCCCACTGCAGCCGGCTGCTACCGGCTGCTCCAGCAACTGCACAGCAGGCCCGACCTCCTGCGCCCCGTTGACGGCGGCGTGATTGACACCGTAGCGCGCTGCAATCCCAACGGCCACCGCAGCTTGCAGACCACCCTCTTTGCGCCCGCGCGCGGCCTGGGCGCGCGCCTCACCCTGCAGATTGTGACGCCCGCCATGCGTCACGTCAACCGCTGGGGTGTGGCGGCCTTCCGCTTCACCGGGCAGCGCGCGGCCCTGTTCGAGATGCACGCGCGCGAAGCCGCTGCCGATTCCGTTGACCCCGCCGACCCCGCCGGCGCGTACGCCAGCGCCTGGTGGCATGCGCGCAGTGAAGACGCCGTCCGCATCGATGCCGCGCTGCCGGGCTCGCTTCCCGAGGCGACCTACGCCGCTGAAGCCGACCGCGACCCTGCTCAAATCATCGTCTTCAGCCCCGTGGGCGAACCCTTCGCCTTTGACCCCGGCAGCAGCGTGGTGGACTATGCCTATTCTGTCCACTCGGATCTGGCCGAGCAATGCCGCCGCTTCTACGTCAATGGCGAATCGGTGGAGCCGGCCACTGTACTGCGCCACATGGACTTGGTGGCCCTCGAGCACAGCCCGCGTGCGCCTGGCCCCACCCAGGCGTGGCTCAACGCCGCACGCACCAAGCGGGCGCGCACCCGCATCCGTCGCTATCTGCGCCAGCAGAGCCAGGGGGCGAATGAAGGGCAGCAAATTGTGGATGGCCGCCTGCGCGCGCTCGAAGAGCACTATGGCTTCCATGTGCCCGACCACCGCGTGGATGAGGCCATCGCGCGCGCCGCGCGCCAGCTCAAGCTGCCCTCTGCACAGGAGTTGCTTGCCGAGGTTGCCGGCGGGCGCGTCCACGCCGACCGCTTCCTGCACGCCCTCTTCGCCGAAGAAATTGTGCGCCGCCTGGAGTTGCCGCGCGAACTGCGCGTGCGCCCCGACCGCATTGCCCTGGCGCAGTGCTGCCGCCCCCGCCCTGGTGATGATGTGGTGGGGCTCTCCATGCGCCGCAACGGCGTGCTCATGCGCGTCACGGTGCACAAGGTGGACTGCCCGCAACGGCTCCTGCCCGCCGGCGGTGCACTGACCGAACAGCACCCGTTGCGCTGGCGACTGCGCGCCGCGCACAAAATGGCCGTTCATCTGGATCTTTCGGCACGCGACGATGATGGGCTCCTGGGTGATGCGCTCCACGCGATCTATGCCTGCGCGCCGCGCGCCACCCTCTTCCGCACCGACGCGGCCGCACGGCGCGGCATTGCCCGCCTGCGCTTCAGCCTCGAGGCCGACTGTCAGGAGACGGTCGATGAACTGATCGACCGCCTGCGTCGCCTGCCTGGTCGTGAGATCAGCGCCGTGCGCCAACTGGCGCTCTCGCCCAGTGAGCAGGAGGCGCTCCATGCCGATGCCACGGGCGCGGCCAACCCCTACAGCCGCATGCCCGTGCACGACCCCACCATGTTCTTCGGGCGTACCCGCGAGCTTGAGGAAATCAGCCAGGCCGTGGATCACAACGTTGCGTGGTTTGTTTTGCGCGGCCAGAAGCGGGTGGGCAAGACCTCGCTCTTGCTCCACGTGCGCAATCACGCCTGGGAACCCCATGTGGCGGTTTGTGCGTTTGTGGATTTACAGGGCGTCCCCTCGCTCGCCCACGCCAACGTCTTCTACGAAGTCGCATCGGCTGTCTACCTCGATCTGGAGCATGACCCGCGCATCGCCGCGCTGGGCGCGCCGGTGCGCACGCACTTTGGCGAGCATGGCCCGCGCCGCCTGGCCGACTATCTCAACGTCGTGCGTCAGCGCCTGGGCACGCGCCGCCTCGTGGTGCTCATCGACGAATTCAGCCGCACCACCGACCTGCTGCTTGCCGGTGAGTTGCCCGCCGACTTCTTCGACCAGTGGCGCAGCCTGCTCATGCTCATAGGTGACACCGTCAGCTTTGTGACCGTGATCCAGCAGAAGACCTACGATCAGGCGCAGGAGACAACGCGCACCCAGTTGGCCACGCCCTTCTGGCAGGTGCTGGAAATGGCCGACTCAATCTCGCTCAAACCACTGTCCACCGACGACGCCCGCCGCCTCATCGAGTGGCCCATCCGCAATTTCGTGGATTATGCAGAGGGCGCCGCAGCGCGTGTGCTTGACCTGACAGGCTGCAGCCCCTTTGTCATTCAAGCCTTCTGCAACCGACTGGTGGGGCACCTGACCATGCTGGGCACACACACCGCCACCAGCGCCGACGTCGACGCCGTGGCCGAACTCTTCATGCAGCCTATGGAGAGCCTCTTTGCCCATTTGCTTGACCTTGCCCCCGGCCGCGCCGACCGCCTGATTACGCAGATGGCGCGCCTGGCCGAGCAGGGCGACAACGATGCACCCCTCACCTTGGCGCAAATCAGCGCTTCCCTGACCGACATGCCACTCGTCACGCAGGAGCGGACGCTGGCAGCGCTCTGCGCCAACGACATTCTTGTGGAGAGCGCACCCGGGCAGTGGCGCTTTACGAGCGCACTCTTCCGCCACTGGCTGGCCCGCAACGGCGAGTGGGGGTAAAGAGAGAATCGGTGACTGGCAGATGCTAACCGCGAAGCGGCGGTGGCGCTGCGCAATCATTGTCCTTCGCAGACGAAGCCGGTAGCCCCTGCGCCACCCCGAAGGCGCAATCTGCAACCCTGAAGCAAAGCTTGAACAACTGCTGCGAGGAGGCGCACGCATGACGACAAAGCAGATGGAAAACGAACTACTCTTCAACGGGCGCGAACGCATTGTGCGCGACATCGTGCAGGGTCTGCTTGCCGAAGCGCCCGGCAGCTTCTCCCTCGTCGGCTCGAAGATGGTGGGCAAAAGCCGCCTGCTCCAGTTTCTCGCCTCCGAAGAGGGCCCGCTGCTGGGCGATGCCTTCACCTTGTGGCGGCCAGCGCCCTTTCAGGATCCAGGCCGTCTCGTCGTCGTACATATGGACAGCAGCCTGCCCGACGCCCAGGCCGATTTCATGGCCTATCTCGTGCGCCAGGTGGCGGACGCAATCCAGCGCGAGCATCTGCTGCCCCAGGGGGCCGCTGCCGACGAATCGCACCCGCTGCAATTGATGGCGTTGCTGCAGCGTCTCAACCAGCGAGGTTACCGCCCCATACTCCTGCTCGACAGCTTCGATCGCGTCTTTGCCGCCCTCCCCATGGATACGGTGAACGAGCTGCGCCCGCTCACACGCCTCGCCTCCGTTGTCGTGGCCACCGAGCAGCCGCTGATTGACCTGGACCCCGACCGCTCGTCCTCGCCCCTCTTCAACATGATGGTCGTGCTCTTCATCGGTTTGCTCGAGCCCGACGCCGCCCACAGCTGGATGGAGGGCTATGCCACACTACATCCCGGCATGCGCCCGTGCCTGGATGAACTGCTTGAGATCACGGGCACACACCCTTACCTGCTGCGCCGCATGGGCGACATTTTGCAGGAGGTCGAGTGCATGCTGCCGCGCAGCGTAGAGGTAGGACCAGCCCATCTGCCCTTGCTGCGGCTGCGGCTGGCCGAACATAGCCGGCCCCTCTTCGAGGTTCTCTGGCGGCGGCTGCAGGCGCCCCCGGCGCCCCTCAATAAGCCGGTCGTACGCACGCTTATTCAGCGGCTGGTGCAGGGGCCGCTGCCGCTGGCGGCGCTGGGACCCGAGGAAAGCAGCACAATCAACTGGATTTTCAACCTGGCGCTGATTGCCTGCTGCAGCGTGCACAGCGGACGCGCCAGCAGCGATAGGGCCCCCGCTGATGATGCTATCGGCTACGAATTCTTCTCGCCGCTGTTGACTGATTTCCTGCGCGAGCGGCTGCGTGAACCGCAGCGTGAACCTGTCGCCAATGGCACGATACCCATTGCTGCCGCAACGGCATCCGCAGCGCCGCTGGGAAATGGGCTCGTTGCCGGCATGGCGACCAGGCGTGCGGGCAAGCCCCCCGCACCGGTGAACATCGGCCCCGAATTCCTCGAGAGGCTGACGAAAACCGAGGTCGCGCTGCTGGGCTACTTCCAGAGCCACAGCAACCAGGTTGTGTCACCCGAGCAACTGCTGCGCGACGTATGGCGGCGGCCCGATGCCACGGCGCGCCGTGTCCAGGAGGCGATTCGCCGCCTGCGCATGGTGCTCGACGAGGCCGACCCGCCTATCGGCGCGATAGAAAACGAGCGCGGGCGCGGCTACCGCTTCGTGCCTGCCATGAGCACCTGAGACATGTATCCCGTCGTGATCAAAACAGTCTTCATGTATGCCCTGTTCAATCCGCACTGAAAGGCGATTCTTCATGCAACTCCATTTTCTGGGCGCGGCACAGGAAGTCACCGGCTCCATGCACCTGATCGAAATCAACGGCAAGCGCGTCCTGCTTGATTGCGGCATCTACCAGGGCAAGCGCTCCCTCTCCTACGAGCGCAACCTGAACTTCCCCTTTGCCGCCACTTCAATTGATGCGCTTGTGCTCAGCCACGCCCACATTGATCACTCGGGAAACATCCCCAACCTGGTCAAGCGGGGCTTCACGGGCAACATATGGTCTACGGCGGGCACGCGCAACCTCGCCACCTACATGCTCATGGACAGCGGTGGCATCCATGAGCAGGACGCAGAGTATGTGAACAAACAACGGGCGCGCAAGAACGAGCCGCCGATTGAACCCATCTACACCCGCGCCGACGCGCAGCGGAGCCTGGGTCAATTCATCTCCATGGGCTTTGACCGCGCCGTGCAGGTGGCCGACGGCGTCACAGTCACCTTCCACCAGGTGGGACACATTCTGGGCGCAGCCTGGATTTCCGTGGACCTGCACGAGTTTGATACGGGCAAGGAGTGGCGCCTCGTCTTCAGCGGCGACGTGGGCCGCAACCAGAGCATGCTCCTGCGCCCGCCCACCCGCCCCGAGGTGGCCGACATTCTGATTTTGGAGAGCACCTACGGCGACCGTCTGCACGAGAGCGTGGACGCCTCGCGCAAGGCGTTGCGCAAGGTCGTCAACGACACAGTCAGGCGGCGCGGCAAGGTGATCATTCCCTCATTCGCCGTCGGCCGCACACAGGAGCTCGTCTACGCGCTCAACAAACTGGATGAGAGCGGTGACATCCCCGTGCTGCCCATCTTTGTCGATAGCCCTCTCGCCGTGGAGGCGACGGACGTCTTTCGCATGCACCCCGAGGCCTGGAATGACGAGGTGCAGGACTTCGTCGTCGCGGACCACAAGCGCAACCCCTTTGACGACTCCAACATCGAATATGTGCGCGATGTGCGCCGCAGCAAGCAGCTCAACAATTTCAACCAGTCGTGCATCATCATCAGCGCCAGCGGCATGGCCGAATCGGGGCGCATTCTGCACCATCTGAAGAACAACATTAGCGAGGCTGAAAACACCGTGCTGATTGTCTCCTTCCAGGCAGAGAACACATTGGGGCGGCGCCTCAAGGATGGAGAGAAGGAAGTGAAAATCTTTGGGGAAGAGTACAGTGTGCGCGCACGTGTGGAATCGATTGAAGGCTACAGCGCCCACGCCGACCAGGCGGAGCTTGTGGATTGGGCAGGCGCGCTGGACAGGACACGCCTGCAGCGCACCTTTCTGGTGCATGGCGAGCCGCCCGCACAGGCAACGCTGGCCGAGAGACTGCGCGCGTCCGGCCTGGGCCAGGTGGACATCCCCGCGCGCGGCGATGTGGTGAGCTTCTAGCCCTCAAGACGCCCGTACGCGGACGTTCATGCATTGTCGGCACGTAGCGGCATGAATACCGGGATCGCGGTTCGTAGCGGAAGGCCTCCCGGCCTTCACCGAATGTGCACCACAACGAGGGCCGGGAGGCCCTCCGCTACGGGGCAGCGTGCAGTCGTTGTTCAGCTTTGCGTTCCATCGCACTCTTGCGTCAAATCAGAGTTCATCAACCCGAAATGAGTATCTGCCAAGCAAGCGAAGGAAGAGGCCGGCCCTGGCGACTAATCCTGCAGAGTGCTGTGCGCTGCAACATTCCGGCGTAAAACCTGGGGGGGTGATAACGCCGAGTCCTCAAGAGCCATTAGGCGAACGGGGAATAGAGACCGTGCACATTATCTATAGTGTCTAGGCGCACAGCACCAATACATTTTTTCACAAATGAGCCGGCTCCCTGGGGAGCCGGCTCATTGCGTTCTGCGCTTGCATTGCCCTCAGCCATGCCACGCTTGCGCTGCGCCACGCTGAGAGCGATCGAAGTTGCGAGCGTCTGTGGCAGCGAAAGCCGGTTCGTTGTCTCTTTGTGAAATTGCCTTCAGCCTACTTCTCCACCAGCGGCAAGTACTGTGCCGGCGACAGCACCGGGTTGATGTTCACGCTGAATTGCTGGCTGCCTGCGCCATTGTCTTTGTCGCGCACGCTCACCGTCACGGTGCGCGTCGCGACGCCTGTGTAGGTGTGGCTCTGCGGCGGAATGGCCCCAGTGCTACCAAGTGTAACGGTCGTATCGGCTGAACCGTCACCCCAGTTGACTGTCACCTGCCAGGGCGCATCCGGTCCAGGATCGACAAAGCTGCCCAGTGCGAAGCTGCCCGGCGCGCCGGTCTGCACACTTTGCGGCGCGGGCGCCGTCACCGCTGGATTCACATTGGCAATCGCCACAGTCGTTGTCGTCGTTGCGGTCTCGCCGTCACCGTCCGTCACGCGCAGACGCAGCACAAAGGCGCCATCGTCGGGGTAGAAGCAGGTGGCGCCGGTGGCATCGGGCTGTGTCACCTCGAACGAGCCATCATTCGTACAATCCCACGCAAAGCTGGAAATGGGCCCGTTGTCGCTTGACGCGCTGCCGTCGAGCGCGACCGGGCTCCCCTCTACGCCCTGATAAGGACCCCCGGCCACGGCAGTTGGTGCAACTGCCGTCGTCTCGTCATACCCCATGTCGAAGCCAGGGCCAATCGGGCGCGGCTGCCCGTCGAAGTCCACCGCAACGCCCACGTTCGTTCCGCTATCGCGCGCGCGCGACAATGGGGCAATGTGGTAATCACCGGTGGCCGGGTTGATGAAGAGCGGATCGCCCGTGAGGCTGTTGGGGCCGGCCTGAATATTCCCCGACACTGGCGTCGGCACGTTGGCGAAGAAGTCGAAGTCTTCACTGACCGTAGATGAGATATCGGCCGTGATGCCGAGTGGATAGTTGGCCCAAATGTTGTTGTTCACTTGCCCATTGCTGCGTAAGAGAACAGTGGAAAACGTTGCGAAAGACTCCAGTTGCACCGGATCCGCAAACGTGTTGTGTAGCAATAGCAGATCAAGGTCGAACAGGCGCATGTCGGTGGCGCCGGCCGAATTGGAGACACCATTAGCCGCAAATAACGAATTGAGCACTGCCAGCCGTTGCGTCGGTGGGGAGCCGCGCGGACCCTGGGCAACAATGGCACCGCTCAGAAGCGACTGGTTGCGCAGGAAGAGCGCGCGCGTGATCGTCATTGGCCCGGTGGCTATGAGCGCACCGCCCTCGCTGCCGGATCGGTTGTCGAGGAAATCATCGCCCGTACTGGAGCCATTCAGCCGCACCGCCCCGCCAAAGCGAGTCGCGCGGTTGCGCTGGAAGAGGTTGTCCGTCAACTGCGTTTGCCCATCGACGAGAATGGGAAGGACTGAACTGACTCCGCCGCCGTCACGGAATGCTGTGTTGCTGATGAATTGGCTGCTCGTGAGCGTCAGTGGCGCGACGGTATGGAGCGCGCCGCCGTCTGTGGCGGCCGTATTGGTGAGGAAGCGCGTGCCCGCTACAGCGGCGGACGATTCGGTGTGGATGCCACCGCCCGACCCCGCAACAGCGCTGTTCGACGCGAACAGGCTGTCTGCGATGGTTACGCCAACTGAAAGACTGGCGTCAAGCAGAGCCGACACCATGAGGCCGCCACCGTCGACCGCCGCTTGATTGTTCGAGACATTGACGTTTGTGAGCGCAAGGGGGTTGTCTGCGAAGATGGCGCCGCCGCCGCCCAGCCCTGTGTTGCCCGCATTCACCGGCAGGCCGGCCTGGTTGCCGCTGAGGGAGCTTTCGCGGATCACAAGCGGGCCCAGAGCATAAACGGCGCCGCCAATCAGTCGCGCGGTATTCGTGGTCAACGTTGAAGCGGTGATGGTGAGCAAACCGCCGGCCGCGATCGCGCCGCCTGCGCCCACGCCACACACTGGCAGACAGTTGCCGCCCAGCACGCGGTTGTTGGCAAAGGTGGCCCCCTCCACGGTGGCCGGATCCACGCTCGTCGCTATGGCGCCACCCCTCTGCGGTGCGCTGTTGCCGGTAAAGCTTCCGAAACGCACCTGCAGGGGCCCTTGCGCTTCGATTGCGCCACCGACGAAGACGTCAACGCGGTTTGCCGAGAAATTCGAACTCTCGATCAGCGCAACCTGCGTCGATTCGATTGCTCCTCCCGAGAAGCCGGCGCGGTTGAGAATGAAGGTGGAATTCGTCACTGTGAGGGGCGCATTGGCTTCAATTGCGCCGCCGTGGAAGTTGATCGCGCGATTGCCCTGAAATGTGCTTTGGTGGACAGTTATAGGCCCGCTTGTGCGCACAGCGCCGCCAGAGACCGCAGTATTGGTGAGGAATTGCGACGTCGAGATGGATACCGTTGTGGTGATAAAGAGCGCGCCGCCGTCGCTGTTGACCGACCGGTTGCTCACAAACGATGCGCCCACGATCTGTAGGGGGGCGCGACTGAAGACGGCGCCGCCACGACCAGTGGCCTGGTTGCCGAAGAAACTCACTTCTCTCAGCGCTATGTTTGCCCCAGTGAGGGCGCGCAAACCGCCGCCAAGAGTGCCGTCGCCCGTGCCCGTGCGCGCGTTGCCACCTTGTACGCGCAGCCCGTCCACCGTGGCCGACACGCCGGCGGCAGCAAGTACGACTGTGTTGCTGTTGTCGGTGTAGAGCGCAGCATCGCCAAAAGGTGTGGTCGCATCATTGCCCAGAATGTCGCCGTTGAGAATTGTGAGCGGCGCGTTGGCGTCAAACGGCGGACGCTGGCTCAGGAGTGTCTCCTGCGCGCCTGCAGTACCTGTGAAGCCGCCAAAGAGGTCCACGCCGTTCTTCAACTGGTAGGGGACAAATGGGCTGCTCCCCGGCTTGTAGGTCCCCTGGCCAATCCAGATGTCGTTGCCCGGGTTGGCCACAGCCAGCGCGCAGTGCAGGTCGCGGAAAGCCGTGCCCCACGTTGTCCCGTCCGTTGTGCATGAACTGCCCGCAGCCAGGCGCTGCACTTCGGCGAGGGTCAGCGCGCGATTATAAAGGCGGAGATCGTCGATACGGCCATCAAAGTGCGCCAGCGCAGAGCCATCCTGCAGTCCACCTACGTGCTTGTTTCCACTTGGCGTCGTCACCGCGCCCACGGCAGCGGTGCCCGCTTGCAGGCCATCCACGAAAAAAGTGACATTCTGTCCGGAGTCGCCGGACTTGGTCACAACGATATGGTGATAGTTCGTGTCGGTGATTGCGCGTGTACTATAGACCTCGACCACGCCGCGTTCGCCAAATCCAAGGCGATTGTCGTTGGCTCCACCTGACGTAGGACCTGCGAGAAAGATCCACCACTCGTTCGCCTGTTCGCCTGAATCGAAGATGCCGTGGAAGGCGCCGGTCACATCGCGCCGCACCCAGGCCGCAACTGTGAAACTGGTGGCCAGTGAATTCAGCGCGGTATTGTCTGCGACAAGAACGCGGTCATTGGAGCCGTCGAGCAGCAGCACCCCCGGATCGACAAAGTTCGCCGCAGGCGGAATCGGGCCTGCAGTCATGGTCGCGCCATTCTCCAGTGACCCGTTGACCGGACCTACGTAGGCGCGCGCCGTCGTGATCCCCGGCTCGTCGAACTTCCAGTGCGCCACCAGCCCGTCATTGACTGAGTCGTCGACGAAAATTGTGTCCTGCGCGCGGGCCGGCTGCGCCCAGCAGAGGGCTGCCATCCCGAGCGCGGCCAAACAGCCGCTCGCCATCAAGCGCGCACGGCGCGTCCAGGGGAATCGGGGCGTGATCGACATGGTCTTCTCTCGTTTGGTGGGCGCCAGCTGCTGCGCTGACTGGTGGCCAGCATGGCAAAGTCGCGCGCGTTTTGAAAAGGTGTCGGGGGATGATACGGATTCGGGCGACCCACGTCAAATGCGCGAAATCGGCCGGCGGCATCGTACAGTGTGCGCCTCACAACGCAACGCCCAACGCGCAACCGGTTTGTTGCGTGCCCACAGACGCGCTAAGATGAACCAGGGTGCAACAATCGTCCTGTTCCCCTATCTCCCGTGTCAGTACACGCCAGCGCATTGACCCGATTTGTGATGAAGCGCACCACTGCCATCGTCTATGACCCCTTCAACCTGCGCCATACGCGCGAGGGTCACCCCGAAAACTACCGACGGCTGGAGCGCGTCTGGGCACTGCTCAACCAGGACGGCATTCTGCCCAGCCTGCTCACTTTGCCCAGCACCATGGCCGCGCTCGATACGGTGCTCAAGGTGCATTCGCCCCGCTACATCGAACGGTTGCAGATGTCGCAACTGCTGGGTGGTGGCCACCTCGACGCCGACACCTACCTCAACACCGACAGCTACAACGCCGCGTTGCTGGCGGCGGGCGGCCTCATCAACACCGTGGATGCCGTGCTCGACGGGCGCGCCGACAACGGCTTTGCGCTCGTGCGCCCGCCCGGTCACCATGCGCTGCCCCATGTAGGCATGGGCTTCTGCCTGCTCTCCAATGTGGCGATTGCCGCACGCTGGGCGCAGCAGCAGCGCGGCATCGGCCGCGTGCTGATTGTGGATTTTGACGTCCACCACGGCAACGGCACGCAGGATGCTTTCTACAACGACCCCTCGGTGCTTTTCTTCAGCACGCACCAATACCCCTATTACCCCGGCACCGGCGCCGCCGACGAATTGGGCGACGAGCATGCCTACGGCGCCACCCTCAACGTACCGCTGCCCGCCTATGTAGGCGACAAGGGCTATTTGGATATCTTCCGCAATGTGCTGGCCCCCGCGGCGCGCCGCTTCCGCCCCGAACTGATATTGCTCTCGGCAGGCTATGACGCCCACTGGCTCGACCCGCTGGCGTCCATGCAGCTCAGCGTCACCGGCTATGCGGCGCTCGTGCAGGAGCTCCTGGCGCTGGCCGACGAGCTCTGTGGCGGGCGGTTGGTCGCCGTGCTCGAAGGCGGGTACAATCTGGATGTGCTTTCGCATGCGGTGCTCTCCACGCTGCGCGTGCTCAGCGGCGACGAACGGGGCGTGAGTGATCCCTTTGGCCCGCCACGCACCTCTGAACGCGACGTGAGCAACCTGATCCAGCGCGTGCAGAATTTACACGGCCTGCGCGTGCCGTCGCCTCCGTTTACCGGCACACCGTGACGCACACCGCGGCACGCACCGCAGTCTGACTGCATGCCGCCCAAGTGAAGCCCATGGCTGACGAGACCACAGATCTGCCTGCATTACCTCAAACGAGTGAAGTGACCGCTGCGCCGGCTGCGGTGCAGTCAATTGACGCGCCCAGCGCCGCTCCTGCCGAGGATGACACCGACGCGCACACAGCGGCGCGCGCCCAGGCAGACACCGAGGCGCACGTCGAGGCGGACACCGATGTGCACTCAGAGGCAGATACGGAGACGCTCGCGGGAGCACACATCGACGCGCTTGACGAAACGGCGCTTGACGACGCCCTCGATACACCGGGCGCGCCTGTTCCTGCGCAGCCTGCCCCCGCCGCACAGCCTGCCCCCGCGCCACCCACGCCGCGCTTGCCCATGCGGCAGTCCCAGGTCACCGTGCTGCAGCCCCTCACCAATCTCAAGGATGTGGTGTTGCCCACGCGCCCCGATGACGAGGCCGCCATGTTGGCCACGTGGTCGGCCGCGATGGAGCGTGCGCTGCGCGACGAGCGCCCCGCCGACACAGTGCGGCTGGCGCATGTTGTGCTGCGCCAGTTGCCCCGCCACCTCTCCACCTACTACCGCCTCATCCGCGCGGCATGGGAACTGCGCCGCTGGGACGAGGGCGACGCATGGGGCCGCCGCCTGCTGCGCGCCGACCCGTCCAACCCATTGGCGTGGCGCGCCGTGGCGATGGCCGCCGAGCAGCGCGCCGACCGCGGCCGCGCCCACCCACGTTGGCAGCGCGCATTCGAATGTGACCCCTATGAACCCGAATCACGCGCCGGCCTCGTGCGCACAAGCGTCGACCTGGCGCGCCTGCCCGCCCTCAATGACGCCTGCCTGGGCACACTGCATCTGCGCGGCGGCCGCTGGGAGCAGGCTGTGACTCACTACCGTCACCTTGTCGCACTGGACAGCCGCCGCCTTGACTTCCAGAGTGGCCTGCTGATTGCTTTGTGGCAGTCCCACACGCAGCCTGAGGCCTATGAGATGGCTCGCAGCCTCACGCAGGAGCAGCCCTACCTGCTGATCGCCTGGACAGTGGTGGACGCCGTGGGTGACGCCGACGACCAGGCGCTGGCGCGTCATCCCCTCAGCACAATGGACCCCGACGGTGACTACCTGCGCAGCGCGCTTGTGCTCAATGCACCCTCGCGCCCCGTGCGCCTCATCATCAAGAGGGCCGATCGTGCGCTGCTGGACGCGTGCGGCGGCCTGCCCGAGACAACTGACGGCGACAACGAAGCCTGAACGAGATTCGCAACGCAGCGGCGCCCCGCCCTGCGTCACACACACGTGACTGCCGACACCTGCCCCTTCTCGCGCTCCCTTGCCACCAAAGGACAATTCCATATGGCGCCCACTGCACAATCGCCCCTCCCCACCGTTTCCGCCGGCGACCTTGCGGCGATTGTCGGCGGCTATCACGGCGCGCCGCACAATGTCCTCGGTCCGCACGTGGCCGACGTGGACGGCGCCCCCGCTGTCGCCATCCGCGTTTTCCGCCCGCTGGATGAACGCGTGCTCGTCAGGCAATTGCCCGACGGCCCCAACACCGAGATGACCCGCATCGACTCCGCAGGCTTCTTCGAGGCGCTCTTTCCCGGGCGTGCGGAGCCCTTTGCCTACCGGCTGATTGTGCTCGATGCCGCGGGCGACGAGTTTGAACTGGAAGACCCCTACCGCTTCCCTTTCCTGCTGACCGACTACGACCTCTATCTATTCAATGAAGGAAATTTCTTCGGCTGCTACGAGAAACTGGGTGCGCACTTCCGCACCATCGAGGTGGGGCCGGGCGACAGTGTGCGCGGCGTCAACTTTGCCGTGTGGGCGCCCAACGCCGAGCGCGTGAGCGTGAGCGGTGAGCATGACGGCTGGGACAAGCGCGCTCACCCCATGACGCTGCGCGGCGGCACGGGCGTATGGGAGCTGTTCATCCCCAATCTGGTGGAGGGCGCACACTACAAGTACGCCCTGCGCTCGCGCGTGGACGGCTATGAGGTGGACAAGTTCGACCCCTACGGCTTTTACGCCGAGATGCGCCCGAGCACCGACACACGCATTTGGGATGTGGACAAATATGTGTGGGACGACGCCGACTGGATCGCGCAGCGCCCCGAACGCCAGTCCCTCGACGCCCCCATTGCCATCTACGAAGTGCACCTGGGCTCGTGGAAGCGCGTGCCCGAGACCAACGGCTTTCTCTCCTACCGCGACCTCGCGCACGATCTGGTGGCCTACGTCAAGCAACTGGGCTACACGCACATTGAGCTGCTGCCCATCACCGAACACCCCTACGACGGGTCGTGGGGCTACCAGGTGGGAGGCTACTATGCGCCCACCAGCCGCTTTGGCACGCCCGATGACTTCAAATACTTTGTGGATTATTGCCATCAGAACGAGATCGGCGTAGTGCTCGACTGGGTGCCCGCCCACTTCCCCAAGGACGCACACGGCCTCAACTTCTTCGACGGCACCCACCTCTATGAGCACGCCGACCCACGCCAGGGTGAGCACCCCGCCTGGGGCACCAAGGTCTTCAACTTTGGCCGCAATGAGGTGCGCAATTTCCTGCT
>CAYRVP010000001.1:71138-76492 GCA_964427845.1 uncultured Caldilineaceae bacterium | reverse complement strand
AACTCAGCGAGTCAGCCGCTTGTGGGCGCTGTCCATGTCGTTGATGACGAGGTGGGTGCCGTCGCGATCTACGCCGCAGCCCCCTGCCAGGACGCATCCGACGATGTACGCATAGTACTGGATGACGGTCCCGAAACCGCCACTGATTTGTTCGTCATGAATACGGCTACCACTCCCATAAGTGGCACCGCAAGTGTTGCCACCTCCGCACCCATCTACACGGCCCCGTTTTCACTGGCATCACGCGGCGCCCTGCGGATCAGCATGGCTAAGGGCAGTGTGCAAACGCCATTAGCCGTCGCCCGCATAACAGGGGATCTTGGGGCGAGGCTGCACGCGGTTGCCATTTTGCGCAAAGACCATGGCATCATGCGTGCAGACGCACCATTCAGCATCCGCAGCCAGGCGTCGGACTTGCCGGCCCTACAATTAGCGCTTCAGTCGGCAATGTTCATACCACTGGTTTTTGGTAGCACGGATCCGAACTTCGCCAGCGAGATTTTGCTGTACAATCTTGATACAAATGCGGCCACTCTGACAATGATCGCCTACAGCGTGGCCGGGACGCAAAGCGGCTCACCACTTAGCGACCAGATAGGATCGGCCTCTGCAAGACGTTACTATCCACTTGAGTTCATGGGGGGCGCTTCGAGTGCATCGCTGGTAGTATCTTCAGACAAGAGACTAGCGGTTTCAACATGGGCGAACCTGACCTCGCCTGCAAGCCCCAATATCGACATGTACATAACAAGCGTGACCGGCGGCAGCACAACAGTTTGGGTGGCGGGCGTGCAAGCGAGTGACACAATTACGTCCGTTGTTTCGGTGCAAAATGTAGGGTACATAGACACCGTCGCGACAATCACCTTCAACCCAGGGCTGGGCAGCACGCCCGGTACGGTGACGCGCTTTATCAAGGCGGGCGCCGCGGCAACGGTCATCGTGTCGGGAAGTTATGTAGGAAGTGCGTTGATAACGGCAAATATGCCAATAATTGCTCAGCTCACGCTCTTGTCGAACCGCGTGATCAGCCAGGAAGACTTCAGCGTCTATCTGCCGCGCGTGGAAACCGGCGGCGACTAGACAGCATTTTACGCGTCAGAGTTCTCCCAGCGCGGCAACGTCCAAGCGCGGGATATTTAGTTCGCCTCTGCGCACAGCGAACTCCTGAATCAGCGGCTCCAGCGCAAACGACACCAAGTGCCCCGCGCAGCTGCAGTCACTCGCGCCAAAGCGGGGCGCCACAATGCGCGCGCCGCTCATCTGCGCCAGCGCCGCGGCCCAGGTGCATTCAGACGGCGCAGCGCCTACGCCATACCACACGGCGACGCAGGGAGCGACGGCGCGCAGATAGTCCACATGCCAGTGGGGACGCGCAACGGGCGCGAGGTGGTGGCGTAGCCGCCCGCGCAAACCACCCGGCCCGTGCGCGCTGCCCACGTAGAGATGCCACCCCGCCGGAAACGCAAAGGCGCCGAGGCGGCCGATTGCGACGCCGCGCGGCTCGGCTAGATGCAGAACCAGAACATACGCGCCCGAGACTGCAGGCAGCCGGGAGAGTTCGGCATTTTCCAGGCGTTGCGCTGTCTTCATCATGCCGGCGCCATACAAGACACATGGCGCGCTTGCGAGCTACTCGGCGGGCGGCATCTCACCCATCCACCCAACTTCCCAGATGTGGCCGTCGGGGTCGGCGAAGGCGCGGCTGTACATCCAGCCGGAATCCTGCGCCGGGCGGGGCTCGCTGCCGCCCGATGCGATCGCGGTCTCTACCATCGCGTCTGCTTCTGCGCGGCTGTCGCACGAGAGGGCGAGGATAACTTCTGTCGTCTGCGTGGCGTCAGCAAGTGGGCGCGGTGTGAAGGTCTGAAAGAATTCGCGCCCGAGCAGCATCGCAAAGATGTTGTCTTCAATCACGATGCTGACCGCGTATTCGTTGCTGAACTGCTCATTGACACCGAAACCCAGCGCCGTAAAGAACCGGCGGCTGCGCTGCACATCGCTGACCGGCAAATTGACGAAGATCATGCGGGACATGGTGGGCTCCATGAATGGCTGACATGTGAGTCAAGAAACGATTCCGTGAACCAACCAGCCAGGGCTACCTGGCTGCCGATCCGGGACATACACACGCCGTGAGCTACTTATGTACAACCAATGCAACGCGGCTCAGTTCAACAAAGTTGCTTGACAGAAAAGCGCGTTCAACGGCGGGAAGATACGCGGCCAGATGGTCCACAAATGCAACGTTGGTGATGTTACCGGTGGTAACCAGCAGCAAGCGATTCGGACGACCATGGAGGACGTGAGCGTGCACGAAATCACTGTCCTTGGTGACGACAATGCGATCTTCGACATCGGCGCGACGCACGATCTCCGAGTCTGACGTGCGATTGCCGGCAGGCAGTTCGAGCGTGTGAAGCGCATCATGACCGCGCTCCCGAAACCAGGCAACGAGCCGAAACGGTAAATGTGCGTCAAGCAAGAGCTTCATGCCGCCAACTGCTCTGTGCGTTGCACGTGGCTCAAGCGGGCGGCATAGGACAGTACTGCCAGAATGTCCTCGCGCTCCAAGTCCTGATAGTCCGCAAGCACCTCGGGAATCGTCATCCCAGAACTCAATAATTCAAGAATCGTCTCAACGGGGTAGCGCAGGCCGCGTACAACAGGCTTGCCGTGGCAGATATCGGGATCAATCGTAATTCGGGTTTCGAAGCTCATTTGCCATATTCCTTTGCGACGCACTCGTCAAAGCTGTCTTGCCTTCCAAACATTCTAGCATGCCGGCGACACATCGCGCACCAGCCGCGCCTGCATGGACCATGGCCCCGTCCACGTGACCTGCGCCTCCACCAGCCGCCCGCGCAAATCCAGCGCACTCTCGATAAAGACGAGCTTGTTGCGCCGGTCGCGGCCGCGCCACTTGCCCTTGTGGGTATCCTCAACCAGCACCTCAACCGTTTGGCCCAGGAAGCGCGCATTGGTCGATGTGCTGATCTCCTCCTGCAGCGCGTCAAGGGTCTTGTGGCGGCGCAGCTTTTCCTCCTCCGGAACATCATCGGCAAGGCGGCGTTCGCTCACCGTGCCGGGGCGCGGGCTGTAGCGCGCCAGGTGCACCTTGGCGAACTCAACCTCACGCAGCATGGCAAGCGTGCCCTCAAATTGCGCGTCGGTCTCGCCGCAAAAGCCCACAATGACATCGGTATGAATAGCGGCGTCGGGCAGGACAGCGCGAATCTCGGCAATCAGCGCGCGGTATTGCGCCGTGGTGTAGCCGCGCTTCATGCGCTCAAGCACCGCGTCGTCGCCAGCCTGGATGGGCACCTCGATCTGCTCCATGACCTTGGGCAGATCGCGCACCGTCTCGAGGATGCGGCGCGTCATGTAGTTGGGGTGGCTGGTGAGGAAGCGGATGCGCCACAGGCCGTCGACGGCATGCACAGCGCGCAGCAGGTCAGCCAGGTCATAGCCACCGTCGTCGGCGCCCTGGTGCGCGCTGACCGTTGCGCTGTTGCCGCGCCCGGCGCCGTCGGCGCGCCAGTCGTAGCCGTAGCGGTCCACAATCTGCCCCAGCAGCGTCACCTCGCGCACGCCCTGCGCGACCAGGCCGCGTATTTCGCCGACAATTTCTTCCACCGGACGGCTGCGCTCCACGCCCCGCCGAAACGGGATGATGCAGAATGTGCACGCGTGCGAGCAGCCATAGACGATGGGCACGAAGGCCGCAACCGGCGCGTCTCCGCTCAGGGCCAGATGCTTGATGGACTGCGCTGTACCCACAGGCTGCGCCTCATCCTGCAGGCGAAAGCGCTGCTCCATCTGCTCGCGCTCGATGGCGGCCATTTCGGCGTCAATCTCGGCCTGACGCAGGAAGTTGACCAGCGGCGAGGCCTCACTGGGCGGCATGAAGACATCCACGTGCGGGTAACTGGCCAGCAGTTGCGGGCTGGGTTTGACGCCTACCATGCAGCCCATGAGGGCGATGGCGCGGTCGGGGCGCGCCTGCTTCCACGGCTTGAGGCTGCCCACCTTGCCCTGCGCTTTTTCCTCGGCGGCCTGGCGCACGACGCAGGTGTTGATCACAACGACATCGGCATCATCGAGCGCGTCGGTGGGGCCATAGCCGATCTTCTCCAGTTCAGCGGCGACATGGTTCGAGTCGGCCACGTTCATCTGGCAGCCGATCGTCCAAATGTGATATTTGCGCGCCGCGTTGCTGCGGTCGTCTGTAGAGAGTTCGAAGGTGAGTTCGCCACCGTCAGCGTCGGCTGAGGCGGCGCGCACGCCGCGGGGCGCGGCGGTTTTAACGGCCATGTGGAATCCTGTTCTCCGGCGTGAACCGGGCAAGAGCGTGGCCCGCGCCATGTGGGGCGGGCCACATATTGTAGCAGACCATACAGTGAGTGGCGAAGTCCGGGCGACCCGGCGGCGCCGGGCTGCGCAGGGCGCCTACCGTCCCTACCACTCCACCCCCTCCCACCACGCCAGCAGGCGGGCGAGATAGCGACTCTTCATTTGGCGGCTGGCCATCACCTGTTTGAGCGGCGGCAACGCGAGGATTCCGCCCAGAATGACCGCCATGGCGCGGTGGCTGGCCATAGCCTTGTTATCAAAGATCAATTCGGGCAGCATACCCCGCTCAATGGCCTGCATCACGGTCTCGTGCACCGAATCCACGGGGGTCAGGACACGCTGTGGGCGCTGCGCCAGGCGCAGCGCGGCACGGTTGCACGCGTGCACGCAGACGCCGCAACCAAGGCAGCGGCTGGGGTCAAACCGCGCCTTGCGCAGTTTGGGGTGGTTGGGGTCGTTGGCTGAAACCAGCGCCCTTGCCGTAGATGGTTGCGGTTGCACCGCGGAGTGTGGTGAATGGGTAGGCACCCTCGCCGGCGTGCGCGAAGAGGCCAATCGCGGCCACCAGACCCGCCACAACGGCAATCAGCAAAGTGAGCCACAGCACTGCCTGCGATTTGCGCAGTTGCGCCTCCTGAAATCTTATCGGAATAACAACGACAATTGAACGAAAAGGCGTCGAGGAAGCAAAGTCATGCTGACAACTGCAATAAAGTGACTCATTTAACGACCCGGCGCCACTTTACTATGCCATCACCGCTGGATCACCTAACCAATGATAGGAACCGGCACATGCGGAGAACGATCGCATTGGCGGCGCACGGCTCGCGGATGCGCTTGCCATGCAGGCGGAGCCTCTCATGGGTCGAGAGTCCGCCCGCTCGCAGCCGCGCCTGCACTGCGCTCCCGGCCCTTAAAACCCCCGCCACCAATCCTTGCGCGAGCGCGGATCCAAACAGACGCCCCGATCGCGCACGGCCCAACACAGGCCACCCGTGGCC
>CAYRVP010000001.1:0-71128 GCA_964427845.1 uncultured Caldilineaceae bacterium | reverse complement strand
CTTGAATCGGCTGAGTCACACTGGACGGTGCCCCCGGCGGCGTCGCCAGCGCCCATGACCTCGCCGTCGCGCAGACCGGGTAGGTTGCCACGCCCCTCGGCGTTGCGCTGCCGGTAGAGCGCCACCAGGTTTGGATCCACGCACAACCCTTCGAGGTGCATGGCGTAGCCGTTGGCCACGGAGTCCTCGCGTGTGAAGCCGAGCGTCATGCGCTGTTCCTCGACGTAAAGAACCAACGCCTTGAAGCCGCCGCCGTAGATCTCGGCCCCGCGCCGCGGGATCGCCAGCGCCTCGCCTGGGTTCGTGGCGAGGCCCAGAAGTGACACCGCCTGCTGGGTGAGTAACTCGCCGCGGCAGCCGTGGCCGCCGCAGCCCCAGTTCCAGTCGTAGACCTGTGCTGCACTCACAAACGCGGGCAGCCGCCCGTCGCCGAAGAGGCCCGCCAGCAGCGGCGGGTCACTATCGGCTGGCCCGTTGATGTCCACGAGCGTGAGTGGCGCGTCGGTTGGCGCCCAACCCCGCTGCCAGAGGTTGAGGTCTCCATGGATGGAATCGGGGTGATCAATGGGCGGCGAATCAACGGGGATGGCATCGTAGCTGCGGCTTGAGGTGGTGGGACAACCGGGGGGCGGCGGCGCCGGCCCAACAGGCTGCGGCTCCGCGGGAGGCAGCTCGCCAACGAGTGCGATTTGGCGCTCGGCAGCGGGCGCATCAGCCGCCGGCAAGGGAAACGGCGTAGCGGCAGCAGCAGGCGTGGCAGAGGGCGCCATCGTGGGCGTTGCCGTCGGTGGGCGCAGCGTTGCGATGGACGTCACCTCGACGACGCGCGTCACCTCCACCATCCACGGCGTCTGCGTGGGCAGCGCAAAGAGCGTGGAGCGCACCGAGACATCAATGAGGCGCGGGTCGGGCGGCGGCGGAGTCCGCAGCCGCCAAAGCAGCGCGATCAGCAGCAGCGCGACCGCAGCCAGCAAGCCGACGACGGCAGCCCGAAAAAGCGATGGTCGGTGCATCGGCAGGCGCTAGAGGCGCGCCAACAACTCGCTGCGCCGCAGCGTGCGCGCGCCGATGATATACAGCACGGCTGCCAGAAACCAGAAGATGAGGCCCACCAGGAAGGTCAGCCAGACGCCGAGAAAGGTAACGCCGGACGCCTGAGCCACCATGAGCACGACCACAGGCAGCACCACCAGGCCGCTGATTTGGTTAGCGTCCTGAAAACTCTTGGCGCGCGAGGAAACGATGACGGTCGCGCCCAGCGCCATGGCTGCAGCCGCCGGCGCGACCCACAGCGCCAGCAGCAGCCACGTGGCGTCGGGCAGGATTGGCCAGCCAAAGAGCGGCCACGCGCCAATGTCCACGATGATCCAATAGAGGACGGCGCTCGTCCAGGCGACCAGCACGCCAGGCACCAGCGCGCCCAGCATCTTGGCCAGCAGCAGTTCAAAGTCACTGGTAGGCGTGTAGAGTAGCGCCTCGAGCGTCTTGCGCTCACGCTCCCCGGCAAACGAGTCTGCGGCGATGACCGACGAGGTCATGATCGGCAGAATCAGGTGCATGGGGGCAAACATGTAGCGGAAGGCATAGAGCGCCACCACCTGCACCACATTCATGTCGGCGTAGCGCGCGCGCAGCGTATCAGGCAACATTCTCAGAATGTCCTGAAAGTCGGTGCTCTTCTCAAGTACAGAGGAGAAGTAGTTGAAGCCGATGATCATGCCCACGGGAATCAGCACGACAAAAATCAGAGGTATGATCATCATGGGCAGCATGACAGACTTGCTCTGCGTCACCATGCGCAGGTCTTTGCGAATGATGCCGCTTACGGCTCGCCAGTTGATGCGCCCTTCGACCGGCAACTCCGAGTGGATTATTTCACGCTGCACAGTCATGCGTTTACCTCCTCGTGCACGTCTGCGTTCGCCTGAACCGGCGCGCCGTGGTCGCCATTTGCAGATGCTGCGCGCTGTGGCGCGCCCTCGGCAACCTGCTCCTGCAGCGCAAAGTAGACGTCCTCGAGGCGGGCCTCCTCGCGCGCCACGCCGTAGATCGCGACGCCGCTTGCCACCAGCGCGTTGATGACATCGGGCAGGTCGGTGCGGGGAATGCCCTGAACATGCAGGACGCCAGTACCCGCGTTTTCGTCGGTCACGGAGGCGCCCCAGGGCAATTGCTCGATAATCTGCTGCGCGCGCGCCACCTGCGCCGGTTCGACCTCCACCGTGAGCCGCTGTTGCCGCCCGTAGCGCTGCGCCAACTCCGCCGGCGTACCAATGGCCAGCAAACGTCCCTGCGCCAGCACGGCCACACGTGTGCACAGCCGTTCCGCCTCATAAAGATTGTGCGTGCAGAGAAAGACCGTACGCCCTTCGCGGCTGCTTGCGTCACGGATCAGCTCATGCACCTCACGCGTCGCCACAGGGTCCAGCGCGGCGGTGGGTTCATCCAGAAAGATGATGTCGGGGCTGTGGATCAGTGTACGGGCGAGCGCCATCCGCTGCCGCATGCCTTTGCTGAAACCACCGATCTTGTCATCGGCGCGCGCACTCAGGTCAAACATGGCCAGCAGCTCGTCCACGCGTGCGTTCACTTTCTGCCTGGGCACGCCGTAGACGTCGGCGAAGAGGCGCAGCGTCACGCGTGCCGTCAGACGGTCATCGAGTGCGGGCGTCTCGGTGAGGACCCCTGTACGAGCGCGCACCTGCGGCCCATGCGTGGCCGGGTCCATGCCCAGGACGCGAATCGAGCCGCTGTCCGCAGAGAGGACGCCATTCAACAAGCGCACAGTCGTCGTTTTGCCTGCGCCGTTGTGGCCCAAGAAGCCGAAGACATCGCCGGCCTCGATGGCGATGGAGAGATTGTCCACCGCCGTATTATCGCCAAAGCGGCGCACGAGCCCATCCGTAACAATGACCTGCTCAGTCATGCAAGCTCCTCGCCCAGAGTTGGGGCGGCCTGCGCGTCCGCCAGCGCGTCGACGAAGAACCCATTCTGCATGATGGGCACGCGCGTGCCGTCGACGGTGATCCCCGTCACGTTCATCGTGGGCGTGCCGATCATGAAATCCACATGGGTTTGCGAGCTGTTGATGCCCACGGCCTCGCGCTCCTCAGCCGTCATGCTCTCACCGTCAGACACACCGCCGGGATAGGCATCGCCAAAGGCCATGTGGCATGCGCAATTCTCGTCGAAGAGAATCTCGTAGAAAACACGTCCTGCCTGATTGACGGGCGAACGCTCATCCACAAGCGCGATTTCCCCCAGCCGCTGCGCCCCGGGAATCTGAAAGAACTCGTCAAGAATTTCCTGCCCGACCGCGGCGCGCTGCTCGACTACCAACCCCTTGGTGAAGCGGAACCATGCGCCCTCCACACGCCGGCCGAAGGGAAAGGTGGGTTTCGATGTGGAGACCCACCCCTCGACGTGCATGTTGTGGGGCGTAGTGAAAATCTCCTCGGTGGGAATATTCGGCTGGAAGCGGACGCCCTGCGGTGTGTGCGCGGAGCCGCCAATCCATACGGGCGCCTCGCTCAGGCCCACAACCAGATCGGTGGCCGGGCGGCCATCCACCCCCGGCGTTGCATCCTCAAAGTGGAGCGAGCGCACATGCAGGCGAATGAGCGCCGCGGCCACGCTCTCCAGCCGCCGCTCATGGGCAAGCCACGCCGCGCGCGGGTCGGGCTGGTCGACGCGTGCCGTGGCGAATATGGTCGCCCAGAGTTGAGCCACAGCCTCGGTTGCCGGCACATCAGGAAAGACCTGCTGCGCCCATGCCACAGTGGGCACAGCCGCCACACACCATGGAAAACGATGCACCATGGTCGCGTCGCCATAGAATTTCGTGGCAGCACGGCGCGCTGTGCCGGCCGTGCGCATGACGCTGGGCGACACGTCATCCATCACCGTCGGGTGCGACGGCCCCACCAGGCTGAGGCGTGCCCAGCCCTCATCCAGAAAGTGGTGCAGGCGCGCAATGTCATAAGGTGGCACATAATCAAGAAAGTCAGGACTGCTGTTGAGGAGCCGCTCGCGCGCCGTGGGCTCGTCGTCCCACTGCACGGCCACATACTTGGCGCCCGCCCGGTAGGCTGCGCCAACCAGCCTGCGCACAAGGGGCGCATGTTCCAGTTCGGCTCGCACCGAAAGGCCCTGGCCCGGCTGCAAATTGACGCCCGCGCCGATGATCAGCTCAGCGTACTTCTCCTGCAAGGCGTCAAGCGCCCCGCCGGCGGGCGTCACATTACTGTTTTCCATGGCCTTTGCCTTTGCGTTCATACAGGTGTGCCCAGTGCACCGCGCTGATGCGCGCTGCGCGTCGCCACGAGTCTGAGGCGTGGCGCGCTGCGCAAGGAAAGATCATAACCTCGCACGCATGATTGGGCAAGATGATGGGGTAATGGGCTGCGTGCGCCGGCGCCGGCGATTTCCCCTCAGCCCTGCGGTCGTTCACATCTGATCGCTATGCGCAAGATGATGGTTGCCTGCAGCCCGCAGGCCTTCAGTTTTGACGCGCACTCTGCCCCGTGCTACAATTTTGGGACAAGCAGTGCGCATGGCCGACTAGCTCAATTGGCAGAGCAAGTGACTCTTAATCACTGGGTTCGGGGTTCAAGTCCCTGGTCGGTCACCACAGCCATGGCGCCATAAGGGCAAAAAAGCCCCCCGCAGTGTGCGAGTCACAGCGCACCTGCGGGGGGCTTTTTTTTGCCCAAATGCTTCAACTCGCGGTCAGCTTGGCGCGTATTGGCGCCGCCCCGCGCGCGCTGAAATATCTACGCCACGCGTATTGCCAACTGGTCACCTGGCTCAACAGGGGTGCGCGCGAGTGCGCCTGCGGGCAGCTCCACCACCGAATGCACTTTGCGGTAGAAGTGGCCCATGCGCCATGGGCGCACCTCCTGGTCCACTCCCACCACGCGCTGCGCCTTGTCCAGGTAGATCACGTCAATCGGAATCGACATGAACATGCAGTGAATCGAAGTGCAGGGCTTGAGCCAGAGGCCGTCGCCCTGCTCAAGCGCATGCACCCCGATCAGGCCGCGCAGGCGCGTGTAGAAATTGTCGGCAATCCGGCCGCCGCTGACAAGCGTTGCGGGCTGCGTGAGATTCTCCACAATGATTGAACGTTCGGTCTTTGACATCATCAAGTCCTCGGTTGGTTGCCGTCGCTTGCGGGATATCGCACCTCAGGCAGCGTCTGCACACAGTAGGTTTACGTCCAGTCAGGCGCGGTAGAGCACAAAGATCGTAATCAGCGCACCCAGGGCGAGATAGGGCGCATAGGCAAAGGTCGATTTGCGCGTTCCCTTGCGGCTGACAAGCAGAAAGAGCGCAGCCGCGCCACCGAGCAAAATGCCATAGATCATGGCGGCAAAGATGGCGGGGTAGCCGACCATCAGCCCCACAAGTCCCATCAGCTTGACATCGCCGCCGCCCATTGCGCCCCGCCCCACAAGCCCGATCAGAACAAAGACGGCGAAACCAGTCAGTCCACCCGCCAGCGCCATCCACAGCGTGGGAGGCGGCGCAAGCAGGCTGAGCCCCACCGCCAACAGCGCCGCCGGCCCCAGCATGACGTTGAGCACGCGCCTCTGCTCCAGGTCAATCACCAGAATCGTCAGGAGGAGCGCAGCGTACACAATGGCCAGCCATGCGGCAGGCGAACGGATAATCAGAACGGCCATCAGCGCGGCGCCCATCGTCGCCACAATCAGCCACGCCAGGCGGGGACGCGCGCGCCAGAGTTGCGGCGTGACAAGCGCCGTCCAGTGCGCTGCCTGCGGCCGTGCCAGCGGCGCAGACGCGGGCTGCTCTGCGCCGGGTGCGTGCGGCGGCGACCAGGCAGGTAGGGCGTCGGCCAGCCAATTGCCCAGCCCGCCCAGCAACCAGCCGGCTGCGAGGGCGAGCACCAAAGCGGCAGCAGCGATCATTTTGTGAGGCTCACCGACATCAGTTCCCACGGCTCCGGCAAAGAGCCGTCGGTGCTGCCGCATGAGGTTGTGCAGTCACCGCCGCAGTATTTCGTAACGATGATAGCTTTACTCTTGATCTTCTTGTATTTCTCTTCGAGGCCCGCGGGCGTTGGGTCTAGCTGGAGGGTTTGCACCCAGCCCTCAACTGTCACGCAGCCAAACTGAACAACATTGAACGCAGCCGCATCCTTTCCCGTGCAATGATTCGGGGCAGAGTCGCAGGTGCCATCGTAGAGCGGGATCTTCACGACTTCCCCCTCACGGTAGTCAATGTCATCTTTGGCGCCGGCCTTTACGCCGCGCAGGCCGGCAATGCAGGCCGGGAGCGTGATAGGCGCACTCGAGCCGCTCCGAATGCGACACGCGAGTTCTTTTGTACCGCAACCATTGCTCTGGCATGTGTCCGAATATAGAGGGTCAACCGAACCCGAGAAGTCAAGCCACGCGCGACCAATGTCCGGGAATATCGAAATCGGGCCGTTGTAGTCACATTTGTAGCAGTCACAGAACGGGCGTGCCACGCCATCAATTTCGCAGGATTGGTCAACTTCGACCTTGTCATCGGCCCAAATCACCATGCGTTCGCCGCAATCGGCATCCACATAAAGGGCTCGATCGAAGGCGATTGGCCAGAGGCCGCATGCAGAGTTTGCCGCGCCGCAAGTGGCGGCTGACGCGGCGCCCACATCCAGCGTTGTGAAGCCCAGCGACCCCGCGAGGTTGGTTGCGATGCTTGTTTTCGCCACCACGCTGACTTCGCCGCCCGAGATTGTCACGTCCCCGGCGGCAATGTCGGCGGCTTTGACACCATTCTTCTGCATGTACTCGATGGCCTTCGCTTTGGCTACATCGGCCGGCTCTGCCTTGCAGAGGGCGTACGCACCCGCCAGCGCCCCGGCGTCGGCCGCATTCTGCATGCGCCGCCTCTCGAGGTAACCCATGCCCACGTCAACGGCCAGTGCGCCGATCCCCATCAGCACCACAAGCGCCAGGGCCAACTGAATCATCGTCTGTCCGCGTTCGTTGCGAGTGCCTACCATGGTTCACTTTCCCCCTGCGCAGAGCCGTCGCGCACAACATTTGCACTGGCGATGGCCGGCCATCCGCTCACGTCATTGCCAGAGAAGAGCATCTGCACATTTGCCTGCAGGTTCAACAGTTCCACACCGATCACGCTGCCAAAGATTGTGTCGTAGCCGTGGCTCACGGAAACACTGACCGGGGAGCCGGCACTGGGACAGGTTGACGCAAGGTTGGGCGAGTATGTGACATTGCTGCTGGCGAGGGTCACATTGCTTAGCGATGCCTCACCCACCGCTGCCGCCACCACAGCCGCTCTGTAGCTGGCCCGGTTGGACGAGGTGCACGGCAAGCGCGACGCGGTGCGCGCACCCTCGCGCGCTGCATTCTCGAGAATGATATAGTTCTGCAGCGCGCCGCCAAAGTCCACAATGCCCGCCACGAACAAGAGAAGAAAGATCGCGCTGAAGCCAAATTCCACAAGGTTGGCGCCGCGCTCCTCCCCAAACAGGCTGGCGAAAGTCTTCTTCAAACCGGGTCTGTGCTTCATCGTTCTCTCTCCCACCTCGCTGCAAGTCCGTCGCCTACAATTGCTACCACCGCGAAGTGAAGGTTTTTGGAGGCGTGAACGTTGTCCATGGACGTGAAACCGCTGGAGTGGGTTGGGATGGTATGGGTTCGGTCGTGGGCGTAAACGTTGCGGGTGCAACGGTGTATCCGGCATTCTCCAGCTTCTTCATGAATTTGGGGCGAACACCGGTGGCCGTGAAGTATCCCTGCACGCGCCCCTGCACCGTGCCGGTTTGCACATAGCGGAATATGTCCTGCATGACGATCACGTCGCCCTCCATGCCCTGCACCTCGGTCACCTGCACCATGCGGCGCGAGCCATCGGCAAGGCGCTCCAGGTGGACGACCACGTCGAACGCTGAGGCGATCTGCTCGCGAATCGCACGCAGCGGCAAATCCATGGAGGCCATCAGCACCATGGTCTCCACGCGTGAGAGGGTGTCGCGCGCGCTGTTGGAGTGCACCGTCGTCAGCGAACCATCGTGACCGGTGTTCATTGCCTGCAGCATGTCGAGCGCTTCGCCGCCGCGCACTTCACCGACCACAATGCGGTCGGGGCGCATGCGCAAGGCATTGATCACAAGCTGGCGAATGGGCACCGCCCCAGCCCCTTCGATGTTGGGCGGACGCGCCTCCAGCCTCACCACATGTTCTTGTTGAAGTTGCAGTTCGGCTGCATCTTCAATCGTCAGAATGCGCTCGTTGGAAGGTATGAAAGTGGAAAGAATATTGAGCACCGTCGTCTTGCCGGTTGAGGTGCCACCGGAGACAACGACATTGAGCCGCGCGGCCACGCAGGCGCGCAGGAAATTCACAATCTCGGGGGTAAAGGCGCCCTTGCTCACCAGGTCATCCGGGTTGAGCACAGCCTTGGCAAACTTGCGGATGCTGAGGCAGGGACCGTTCAGCGCCAGGGGTGGAATGACGATGTTAACGCGAGAGCCGTCGGCCAGGCGTGCATCAACCATCGGGCTGCTCTCGTCGATGCGCCTGCCGATGGGGGTGACAATGCGCTCGATAATGCGCATGAGGTCTTCATTGGTGCGAAAGCGTACATTCGACTGTTCGAGGCGACCGGCGCGCTCAATGAAGACAAGATTGGGGCCGTTGATGAGAATTTCGGTGATGGAGTCGTCCTGGAGCAGCGGGTCAAGCGGGCCCAGCCCTGTCACATCGGCCACCACGCGCGCATAGAACTCGGCACGCTCGCTGCGGCTCAGCGGCAACCCCATCTCGATGACCTGCTCATTGAAGATGCGCTCGAGAGAACGCAGCACTACGGCCTGGTCGGTCCGTCCGCCATCCGGGTTGACTTCGGCCAGCAGCCGGATATGCACACGCTCGCGCAGCAACCCATACGTGTTCTCGTGTTCGCTCTCGGCGCGCGTCTGGCTGTTGCTCGCGCTCGCGCTCGGCGTATATTGGGGCGTCTGGCGATTCGAGTCGCCATTCGTGGGCGGCGTCGGGCGCTGTGGGGGCAGCGCCGACGGTGCGGTCGGGCGGCGAAAGTTCAACATGGCTTGTTACGGCTCCTTCTTGCTTGGCGACTTGCGTGCTTTGGCTGCAAAGCATTGTCTATCGCGCAGGGTGGCGTCGGGGTTCGACAGGCCAAGCCTACTTAATCCAGACGGGCTCGTACTCCGGCCATGGAACATTGCTGATATTGCGCGGGTTGCGCCCGTTGCGCTCCATCACCCAGATAGCCATGGTTCCCTCGCGGTTTGACATGAAGGCAATACGCGTTGAGTCGCGAGACCATGAGGGCGCCTTTTCCCATTCCCACTCATTGCGCACGAGTGACTCAGTTTGCGCACCATCGGGCGAGACGAGCCAGATGTCATCGCTCCCGTGCTCCTGCGTCACAAAGGCGATCATGCTGCCGTCGGGCGCCCATACTGGATCGTACGCAATTGCCGCGAGACGGGTCAGCGTTTTGGGTTCGAAGTTTGGGTCAAAGGTGCGCGCCAGCAAGATTTGTGCACGCTCGTCAACGCTGCCCACCTGGACGCGATATTGACCGTCAGGCGAAAGTCGTTCGGTCTCGCGGTAGGCATCTATCGCCGCATCGTATTGGTCAAATGTGCCCAGGTAGGTACGATCGCCGCCGTTCGCATCCATGACCCAGTAGCCGGTCGCATCAGGGTTGTCGGACTTGAAGATGATGCGCCCCTGGAAGCTGAGCAGCGGTTGCGGCGTGGCAGTGGGCGTGGGCGTAGGCGGCGGCGCAGTCGGCCCCACTGTCGCAGTTGGTGCTGGGGTGGGGGTCGGTGTGAGCATGGGCTCGATTTCGACCATGCGCCCGCGCGCAACCACCGTATCAGCCACCGGCAGTTCGGCAGCCATGCGGTAGCGGTCATACGCCTTGTAGAGATCGCCATCGGCACGCAGCAGGTCGCCGTAGTTGATATAGGCCTGGTACAGCATGGTCGGTATGCTATTGCCCAAATAGCCTGGACGATCGTCGAAGATTGTGCGCAGGTGCTTAATTGCTGTGGACCAGTCGCCGCTGTCGAAGGCGTCGCGCCCTGCCAGGAAAGCTGCCGCCAGTCGTTGGTCGGCGATCGCTTCAGTGTCGCTGGGGCGTTGTCGCAACGCCGCATTGAAGAAACTCAGCGCGACGGAAACCTGCGCCGATGACTCCATAACCAGCGCGCGCCCTTCGCTCATGTTCAGGCGGAAGAGCGCATCCTGCACCTCCTGGCGCTTGTAGTCGGTGCTCGTTCTCTGGATTTCGTTGAAAGTGGCAAGCGCGAGGTTGTTGTAGCCCAAGTGGATTTGCACCTCGGCCTGCTCGTAGAGGAGATCCAGTTGGCTCAGGGCGCGTGCTTCAAGAATACGCGAATTAACGTCGCGATAGTTGGGGGCGTCATACTGCAAAGTGCTGAAGGCGGTAAGGGCCGCGTCACTCTCACCCTTGACAAGTAATTGCAACGCGCTTTGGTACTTTTCCGCAAGCTCCCGCTCGAGCGACACGGCGGCCAGCCCTTCAGTCGCCTCGGTGGAAGCGGGATCCAGCGCCAGCAGCTCCTTGAAGTAGCTCTCGGCCGCCTCCCAATCTTCGCTGGCAAAAGCGACCTGCGCACTCTGCAGGAGCACGTTGCGATCCTTGATATTCTGGGATTCGGCCATCAAGGGCAGCAAGCGTGCGCGCGTGACAGACACGCCAAGCAGCACAATCAGCAGTGCAGCGACGGTCATGATGCTGCGGGCGGCCGTGCGCCGCCAGTTGTGCGCGGACATCTTAGGATTTACTTGCGTTGTCGTCTTGTCGAAGTCCGCCTTGAAGCGACACTCTTCGCGCAGCGCAAGCAGCAATTCATCCTTGGGGCGCTGCTGGAGCTGCTGATCGATGAGAACGAGTGCGCCGGCCCAGTCGCCAGTCTGCATCGCGTGCGCGACGCGCCGCATTTCGGGCTCGTCGCGCAACTCCTCAGTGGGGCTTGATGTTTCGGGGGGGGGTGTCATGGTCTATCCGCCTCCAGCGGAGCCAAGCGTCTCCATAATGCGCGGGATACTTGGACCCAGGATCGTGATGAAGAGTGATGGAAGAATAAAGAATGCAATCACAATGACAATTTTGACGCTGGCCTGTCGCGATTTCTCCTCGGCGTGCTGGCGGCGCTTGACGCGCATCTGGTCTGCCTGGGCGTGCAAGACGCCCGAAATGCTGACACCCAGTTGGCTGGACTGTATCAGGATTGCCACAAATGTTGTCAGATCAGGCACCTCGCAGCGCTGCGCCATGCGCCGCAACGCCTCACTGACTGGCATGCCCAGGCGCATCTCGCTGACTACTCGCCTGAATTCGCGGCTCAGCGCGTTGTCCCACTGCTCGCCCACACGCAACATTGCGGACTCAAACGCAAGCCCCGCCTCCACGCCAATCGTGAGCATGTCGAGCGCGTCGGGCAGCGCCCGCTCCACGTCGGCCTGTCGCCGCTTGCCCTTGCTGCGCAGCCACATGGTGGGCAAAATGAAGCCGACAAGGGCGCCGCCGCCCACATTGCGCAGTATGACCAGCGCAGAAGGTTCGCCGCGCGACGCCAGCCACCAACCCAGCGCGGCCAAGCCGGTGATCATCAGCAGACGCAAGCCCATGAAGTCGAGTGCCGAGATGCCGCCCGGCTGGCCCGCCCTCATGAGCGAACCTTCGAGCTTTGCCAGGTTCCGGCTGGGCATGAGGCCGCCGACCATGCGCAAGGTGCGGCGCAGGAACGGCGCCAGTGCGCGCTGCGAAAAGGGGCGTTCCATTTCAATGGCCACGACGTCGGCGCGATCCAGATAACCATCAAGCCGCTCGTCCACGGCGCGCACACGCTTTTGCGAAGGCGCGGTGCCCAGCCAGATCGCAATCACTGCGAGCCCAACCAGCGTAGCAACGAGCATCGGTAGACTGGCTTGCATGTGTGTCTTTCCCTAGACTTTGATGTCGAGTATCTTCTGAATCATCACGAACGCGACGAACATCATCCCCAATGCAACACCAGGCATAATGCGCGGCCAGCCCGGCTCGAAGAAGGGAGTGAAGTAGCTCGGCTGCATGAGCATGATGATGACCGCAAGGCCTATCGGCAGGAATGCCAGGACATAGCCCGTCATACGCTGCTGAGAGGTGAGCACACGCACCTCACGCAGAATGCGTATCCGCTCGCGTATGGTTTGGCTGATATTCTCAAGTACATTTGTCAGGTTGCCGCCCACCTCGTACTGCACACTGATGGCGGTGACCAGCAGGTCCATATCATCGCTGTGGGCACGTTTGGCCATATCATCCAGCGCCTTTGGCAACGATGACCCCAGTGCAGTTGCACGCAACACGCGTCCAAACTCATTGGCCGATGGCTGCGGTCCCTCTTCAACAACCACGCCAATTGCCTGGGCCAGGCCAAAGCCGGCACGCAGCGCACCGGTGACCAGCGTCAGCACCTCGGGCAACTGGTTCACGAGGCTGCTGCAACGCTTGTTGCGTTTACGTTTGACCCACAGAACAGGCAAATAGCCTGCAACAGCCGCAATTCCCAACCCGGCCAGCAAGTTGATGCGCCATGTCCCCAGCGCCAGCCCCGCGCCTGCCGCCACGCATATAAAGAGCAAGAACTCGCCGGGTGTAACGGGAATGTCCGCCTGCGCCAACAGCCCTGCCAAACGCATGGCCGAGCGAGTGCGCCCCAGCCGCCGCGCAAGCCACTTTTCCTGCTTGTGGTCGGCCACAGGGGCGGCAACGTTCGCGCCGGCGTAGGCGCCCAACCGATCGCGCAAATCGTCGCCGCGGCGAGCCAGCCGCTGCATACCGGCGAAGCCAAGCAGCACGAGGAGTGCAACGAGAATGCCGACAGCAATTGGTGTTCCAAGGAGCGCCATGGTCAAAGCTCCACTTCGTGCGGGCGCCGCATCCAGCGCGAGAATGGGTTCACACGCGGCGCAGCAAATACAGCGGGGACTGCCTCGGGCACTATACTCCTATTCTCATTCAACAATTCCGCGGCAATGCCCTTGATTGCCCGGGCCACAGCACTGCGCTCCTCGTTGACCATGAGTGGCACACCGCGATTGACGCTCTGGCTCACAAGCGCCTGATCATCGGGCACGGTGGTGTGGATGCGCACGCGCAGGCGCCCCTCGATGTCGTTGCGGGATATCCCCGAAGGCATTGTTGCGCGGTTGAGGACGAGCCAAAGCTTCTCCTCGCCGTGCCCATGCGCCTGCAACTGGTCGATCATGAGTCGCGTATTGCGCAGCCCCACCATCTCGGGAATGACGGTCATGATGATCAGGTCGGAGCTGTCGATGAACGCGTAAGCCGTATCGTTCAGGGGCAGGCCCAGGTCAACCACAACCCAGGCAAACATGTTGCGCAAGCTGGTGATGATCTGCTGCACCTTGGGCAGGCTGATTTCGGTGATCTGGCCCGGCGGCGGCGCGAGCAAGACACGCAGCCCGGATGAGTGCTCGGCGAGAACCCCGTTGATCAACTCAGGGTCCAGCCCTGCGGCACGCGTGAGCAGGTGGGTAAGGTCGCGGTTGTCATGCACATTGAGCACGACATCCAGCGCCGGCGCCGCAAAGTCGGCATCTACCATCACAACATTGGCGCCACCTTCCTTGCGCAGTGCCAGCGCCATGTTCGTGGCAATCATCGTGCGCCCGGTGCCGCCCTTTGGTCCTACAAAGACGATGACCTTGCCGCTCGCCTCCGGCCTGTGCGTATCGCGCCCTGTTTGGGAGGCCGAACTCATTACCTGGCGAATCGTTGCCCAGGCGTCTTCGTCAACGAGCGGTTTGGTAATGAAACCGCGAGCGCCGGCAAGAACAGCTTCGCGCGCCGTGCCCAGGCCATTTTCGTTTACCACAGCCAACACGGCCGTACCTGGGACATTGGCAATGATGGCCTTGACGGCACGTGTGAGCGGCGCCGCGCCAAAGCTGTCATCAAGGAGAGCAACGTGGGGCAGCACTTCCATGGCACGGCGCGCAGCAAGGTCCGGCTGCGCGACCCAGTAGAGCGCATGGTCGCCGGCATAGCGCCGCAACAGGGTCGCAAATTCATTGCGCAGCGTCTCTTGTTCTGCAACCAGTAGCACACGCAGCGTACCACTCGGCCGTAGCGAATTCGTCATGAGAGCACTTTCACGGGGTTAGCTACCCGGCTCCAGTGGCAGGTCGTAGCGTTTGTCCAGATAATCAGCATCAACCGCGTCTGTTTCATAAGGACGATCGACACCCGGTGCACGCAGCACAAGATCGAGCATGCCACCTGCATCGACAACATACTTGAGTGTGAGTGCGTCTTGCGGCGAGAGCGTGAGCAGCACGGCGTCGGGGACGTTGGCAAGCGCGTCGGTATCTATCACATCATCAACGCCGCCCGCAGGGGGCGGTGAGATGCTGTTGCCCACCAACCCGGCGATGACGACGTTCTGCAACAGGTCGAAGGTCGTCTGGACCTCCTTCTCATTGCCTTCAGTGCCGGGCGCCTGGACAGAAAAGGTGAGAGATGTGAGCACATCTACATGGTCACCCGGCTTCAGAACGCGCACGCGCGTCAGCAACTGGTCGCCGGGAAGTGCCACGAGAACTTCATCCTCCACCATCATCAGGGCCATGCGACCATCGGGCGAGACGACCGTCGGGTCGAGCAGACGATGCGACTGCAGCACCTCGCCTTCAAAGAGATCGGCGGTCGTAAGTTTCCCCGTTGCCTTGTCAAGCGAGGTAACGGCGCCTGCGGGCACTGCCTGCGCCGGCAGCGAAATCACGCGCAGGTCGCCGGCCAGGAGCTGTGTGCGTACGGGCACATCATGGGTGGTGACAACCACATCCACCTGTGCGCCAACGTTCATGGCCACACCGTCGACCGAGTCGATGGTGGTCGCACGGCTCATGCCTTGAAATGCCAGCAGTCCGGCAAGGCCTGCGAGGAAGAGGCCGGCGACCAACCAGAGGAGACCACGAGTCCTGCCCATCTTTCGCTCATTCCGTGTGTTTGTACCGGATGACTATTCCCGACGCATGGTAGCGGTCGACTGCAGCGTGAAAGCAGTCGTGAGGCCGGAGACAGCCATGACGGGAATTGTCATGAGGTGGGTTGAGTAGCTCACTGCGACGCGCACCTGGGTGGTGCTGGGGTGGGTGGCTGCAATAGTGAGGTGCGCCGGATTCAGGCCGGCGGCAGCGGCAAACGTGTTGGCCGCTGCCGCCGCCTTGCCATCTATGCATGCGAGGTCGCACGATGTGGTTACCGGTAGAATTCCGGCACGTGCACCCTCGCGCGCTGCGTTTGTAATTGTGTTGTACTGCAGGAAGAGATAGCCAAACTCGACAATGCCGAGAACCAGGAGAAGAAAGAGCGGCAGGACGAGTGCGTATTCAACCAGGTCCTGTCCATCTTCCTTTTGCCAGGTTGGTCGCATATGTCCCTCCTGCCGCTGCATTTCCGCAAATACCGATACGCTGTCCGTTGTGAGGGCTCGGAATTCCGATTTCGGATCAGCCGCCAGCAATCGCGCCGCCGAGCGTGCCGGTGATGCTGCCCCAGATGCCTGCAATCTGGTCTCCCAGGAGAGACATGCCGACGATGCCCGCAATCACGATCAAGGCAATAATCAGGGCATACTCGATGAAGTCCTGGCCATCGTCCCGGTCCAGGTAGGAAAACAGGTAGGTGACGTACACAGAGAGCATGTTCAACATCAGGGGGGTTCCCTCCTCGGGGTGTGGAAAAGGTGTTGAGTGGAACTGCGAGATATAAGAAACGGCAGATGCCGGATCTCACGCTTTGGGTGGGCGCCGTCGAAGGTTCGGCGAGCGCTGGGGTAACCGCGTGTGACTCGGCTCAGGCTCGGCAATGAGGCTTTTTGCCTGCGCCGGTACGTCGTCCTGGCCACACACTCAGTGTAACGCCGTAAGTCGACCGTAAGTTCATCAAAACAGCGCTTGTTTCGAATTTTGGTCAAAATTGGTTTACACACAGGGATAAGTGCGAAGTGCAGCAGGCTGTGCGTGTCACGCTGATGCAGGGCTGCGCAGAGGAAGGCATCTGTTGTCGTGCAAAGGGGGAAGCGGTCACCTTTCTTTTCGCCAAGGCATTGGCGAGCGTTCGTCGTGGTTTACGGTTCGCAGCGCTGTTCGAATTTGTACCGCATGCATCGGGAACGATCGCGATGGCTACCGATGGTCTGGAACGGCCTTACACACACGCTCGTGCGCGCCCAAAAGTGCGGCGCACCCCTGTTGCCGGCTGGGGAGGCGGCACACAGAGCGCGGGCATGTGTCGCCTCCAGCCACCTTCAAACAGAAGCGAGGCAACCCGCCTGGGTTGCCTCGCCTGCGACTGCATGTCACCATAGTTTACGCCTTCAATACACGGTCAAACGGCGCAGGGCCGCGCCTGCAACGCCTGCTGCCCCTTAATTCTCAACCCACGTCAATAAAGACCTTCATGCTGCGCTCGCCTTCGGCCTCAATATAGTGGTAGGCGTCGAGGTAGTCATCAAACGCGAAGTGCGTGGACATGAGCGGCTGCGTGACCACAGCGCCGGAGGCAATCAGTTCAATCGCACGTTCATAATCCGCACGCTTGTACATGAGTGTGCCGCGCAGGTTCAGTTCGCGATCCTGCACCAGGCCCAGGTCGACGCGCGGCTTTTCGCCAAAGACGCCCACAACAATCAGGGTGCCGCCCTTGGCCAGGTTCTCAATTGCAGCCGTAATCGTCGGCTCGACGCCCACGCACTCCAACGCTACATCGAAGCCATCCGCACCAAAGACGCGCGCCGAGGCCGCACTGAGCGGCTCCTCGCGCCCGTTGCTCGTGTGTTCCAGGCCGCACTGTCTGGCAATCCCCAGGCGATGCGCGCTCAGATCCACGATCAGCACCTTAGCTTGCTCGGCGCGCGCCACCTGGGCCACCAGGTTGCCGATTGGCCCGGCGCCAAAGACGACCACGCGCCGCCCCAGCAGTTTCCGGCCTGCGGGCGCATTCGGATCGACGGCGCGGCCCACCGCATGCACTGCCACGGAGACCGGCTCCACCAGTGCCCCCTGCTCGTAGCTGAACTCATCGGGCAGAGCAAGCACCGTGTGCGCGTCCGTCACCCACAACTCCTGCGCGCAGCCCGGCGCCTGGAAGCCCTGCACCTTGAGCTTGTCGCAAATGTGGTAATCACCGCGCTTGCAAGGCGCACACTCGCCGCACACAATCTGCGGCATGGAAGTCACCTTCATGCCGGGGCGCAGATGCGTGACGCCCTCGCCCACAGCCTCAACGGAAGCCGAAAACTCGTGCCCTTGCACCACGGGATAGCCCGTATAGGGGTGCTTGCCGTGGTAGACGTGGACGTCGGAGCCGCATACCCCAATGCGCTGTATGCGCAATTGCACCTCGCCGGGGCCGGGCTGAGGCGCATCAATCTCCTGAATCGTAATGGCCCCGGGGGCCGTCATCACTGCCTGTTTCATGGACTCACCTCATTGTTTGAGTACGCGGATGAAACGGATTGAACGCGGATCAAATCCGCGCTCAATCCGCGACATGCGCGTACAAAAATTGTTCATGCCGTTTCCAAGTCTTGTAACGTTCCAGCGTCCAGGCTTTGGCTTTGCCTACGCCACCACATTCAGCCAGCCGCCGTCCACAAAGTAGGTGGAGCCGACCGAGTAACTTGCAAGCGGCGAACAGAGGAATACGAAGAAGTGCGCGATTTCCTCGGGCGAAGCAAAACGTCCAATCGGCGCTGCATCCTTGGCAATCTTGTCCAGATACTGCTCGGGCGACTGCTCCGTGCCGGCGGTGAGCTGCGTGGCCGTCTTCATCCAGTCGGGCGTGAGCACGAGGCCGGGATTGATGGCATTGACGCGAATGTTGTCCGGAATCAGTTCATTGGAGAGGCACTTGGAGAACATCACCAGCGCCGCCTTGCTTGTGTTGTAGATCGGCTCATAGCCCAGCGGCTGCTTGGCGCAGATGGAGCCGTTCATGATAATGACGCCGCCGCCGCGTGCACGCATGGCTGGGACGAAGCCACGTGACATGCGCACAGCGGCCATTACATGCAGATCCCAGTAGTACTGCCACTTGTCATCTGGCGCGTCCATCACGGTCTCGTTGCTGCCCGTGCCGGCGTTGTTGATGAGGATGTCGACGCCGTCGAAGTATGCGAGAATCTCGCGAACTGCGCGGTCACAGTCGTCGGCGCGGCTCACATCGGCGGCAACACCGAACGTGCGCACGCCGTACTCGGCGTTAATCGCCGCCGCGCGCTCGCCGGCGCGCGCGCCGTCGCGCGCGATCAGTGCAATATGCACGCCCTCGGCAGCCAGCCCCTGCGCAACGGCGAGACCAATGCCCACGCTGCCGCCCGTTATGACTGCAATTTTGCCCTTCAGTTGTGTGTCCATGGTTCATCCCATTGTTTTGTGTGGGTTGCGCTTCAGCAGTTCTCGAGGTCGGCCCACTCCGTGAAGAGGGGTTCAAGCGCTGCATAAGCTCGGTTAAAGAGGGAATAGGTGCGCGCGTAGGTGGCCTGGTTGGCCGCGATCGGCGCTGTGCTCTCTACAATTTGCACCAGTTTTTCAGCAACGCCAAAATTGGGGAAGATGCCTACGCCCACGCCGCCTGCGAGCGCTGCACCCAGCGACGTGGCCTCCTCCAGCAGCGCGGGGCGCAGCACGGGCATGCCGTAGATGTCGGCCATGATCTGCCGCCACGCCGCACCGCGCGCACCGCCGCCGATCACTCGCATTGCGTCGATACGCGCACCCTGCTCGCGGAAGGCATCGAGGATCACGCACAGGTTGAGGGTGATGCCTTCCAGTGCGGCGCGGATCATGTCGGCGCGGCTGTGTTGCATCGTCAACCCCACGAAGCCGCCACGCGCCTGCGGATTCCAGCGTGGGCTGCGCTCGCCCAGCAGATAGGGAAGAAAGAGCAGCCCCTTTGCCCCCGGCGGGCTCTTCTGCACCTGCAAATTGAGCAGTTCGTATGCGCTCAGCCCCATGGCCCCGGCGGCCGACTTCTCGGGCAACCCCAACTGGTCGCGCACCCACTGATAGGAACCACCCGCCGCCTGCATGGTGCCGCAGGGGCTGTACATGCCCGGCACCAGGTGCGCCCATGTGAAGGTGCGCATCGTTGGGTCATAGATCGGTTCAGCGGAGGCTATCGCAATCCACGAGGAGGAGCCTACGTAGTTGTAGGCGCTGCCTTCGCGCACCACACCCGCACCCGTGGCGGCGCAGCAGCCGTCGCCGCCGCCAATGACCACTGGGGTGCCTGCGCGCAGCCCTACCTCGGCTGCGGCGGCAGCCGTCACCTCGCCCACGACGTCGGTGGACGCGTGCAGTTCAGGCAGCAGCGCAGCATCGAGCTTGATGGCGTCGAGGATCGGCGCCGACCAATCATAGGCACGCAAGTCGTACAGGTTCATGCCCGACGCATCGGAGTAGTCTGTGACGAAATTGCCTGTGAGGCGCGCGACGATAAAGTCCTTGGCGTGAAGGAATTTGTGCGTCTGCGCGAAGATTTCGGGCTGGTGGTCGCGAATCCACAGAATCTTCGCACCGGAGTATGATGAACTGGGGCGATGGCCCGTAATGCGGTACGCCTCCTCAAAGCCAACGCCGTCGATAATGGCCTGCGCCTGGGGCACGGCGCGCTGGTCCGCCCAGATAATCGCGTTGCGCAGCGGGCGTGCGCTGGCATCGACGGCCACGCAGCCCATCATCTGTCCGCTGAAGGAGATGCAGGCAATGTCCTCGGGCGCGACGTGTGCCGCAGCCAGCAATTCGCGCGTGGAGACGCAGACCGCCTGCCACCAATCCTCGGGATTCTGCTCGGCCCAGGTGGTGCGGGCGTATTCCACGCCGTAGCCGAAGAAAGCACTGGCACGCACCTGGCCGTCGCCGTCGTAGAGCGACGCCTTGTTGCCGGTTGTGCCCAGGTCGTGCGCCAGAATGAGACGTTCAGCCACAATTCACCTCCGCGGTGGCAACGCACAATTGAGGATTGAGGATTGAAGATTGCGAATCGTCAATCGTCAATCTTCAATCCTCAATTGACGTATCTCAGAATCTCAGCAGCGTCTTCAGCGGCTTCCCCGTCGCGGCATTCTCCAGCGCGGCGTTGATCTCCTCAATCGGATACTCGGCGGAGAGGAATTCGTCGGCGCGCAAGGTGCCCTCGCGTATCCACGCACTCAGCGGCTCCTGCGCCGCCGCCTCGCGGAAGCGCGTGGGCCACTGATGAATGAGCAGATTGAAGTTGTAGGGCCCCGTCGCCTTCTCCAGCAGCACCGTCGGCCGGTCGATCACCCCATAGACGCAAACCGAACCCGCCATCTTGATCAGCGGCAGCGCCATGTTGATGATGCTCTCGCGGCCCACGGCGTCCACCACGGCGTCGAGCAGCCCTATCGTTTGCGGCAGATTGCGCAGTGCAGGGTCATCCGGTGCAAAGGTCGCGTCGGCGCCCATTGCCAACGCGGTATGGCGCTTTTCGGGGAGGATGTCCACGAGCCCAATCCAGCCAAGCCCCAACAGTCTGCCGAATTTGGCGAAGCTCATGCCAACCGGGCCCCCGCCCACAATCAGCATCTTGTCGCCTGCCTTGAGGCCAAAATCGCCAAACGCAGCGTAGACCTCGCGCCACGTGCAGAGCAACACGGCGGCTTCGGGCGCTATGTCCGCGTCCACCTTGCGCATGATCTCGTTGACTTCGGCCCAGCCGTGGCTGGCGTCGGCCACGCCATCCGCCACCATCGCGGCATGGTCGCGCGCGATCAGGTAATCGGAGAAGCCGCCCCAACCGCTGAAGTAGGCACTGTCGGTCGGTGTCAGCAGCAGTGCGCCAATCACACGGTCACCCGGCTTGAAGGTGCGCACTTTGTCGCCGACCGCCTCCACAATACCTGCAGTCTCGTGACCCAGGGTGAGCGGGTAGTGTTCCACGCCAGGAAAGTGCCCTTCCACCAATTTGCGGTCGGTGGCGTTGCACAGGCAGGCCACTTCGGTGCGCACCAGCGCATCATAGGGGCCCGGGGAGGGTTTGGGGAGCTCAACGAGCTCGACGCGGCCGGGTTCAGTCACGACAACGGATCGCACAGGATCACCTCCAGTTGGAACCTACGCTACTTGATGATTGTGATACGGCTGCGGTCAATCGTCAGCGCCACGGCCAAAATAATGATGGCGCCATAGATCGCCTGTTGGAACCACGGGTTGACGCCAATCATGTTCATGCCCACGTCGAGCACCATGACGATGAGCGCACCGACGACCGTACGCATAACGCCGCCCACGCCGCCGCTGATGGCCGTGCCGCCCAACACCACGATGGCAATTGCCTTCATCTGAAAACCGTCGGCCATGCGCGCTGAACCGCCGACCATGCGTGCCGAGAGCATGACGCCCGCAATGCCGGCCAGTGTACCGGCGAGCACAAATGCCAGCGTCTTGTACTTGTCGATATTCACGCCCGAAACAGCCGCCGCGCGCTCACCCGCGCCAATCGCCTTGACGAAGCGGCCAAAGGGCGTGTAGGCCTCAAGCACGTAGGTTATCGCAAGCACAATGCCAGCGATATACACCGTGTTAGGCAGACCCAGTGTGTCACCGCGCACCCAGACGAGGTAGTGGATATCCGCGCTGGCAATCGAAATCGGTGTTGCACTGGAGACGAGGAACCCTACGCCTGTCCACAAGCCCGATATACCGAGCGTGGCGATGAACGAGGGAATGCGCGCCTTGGTGTGAATCAGTCCGGTCATCAACCCCGAGAAAATGCCGAAGCCAATGCCCACGAAAAACGCGCCGTAGCCCAGCGTAGGAACCAGCATTGCCGTGAGGATCGTCGTCATTGCTGCCACTGATGCCAGCGTCAGGTCAATGGAACCAAGAAGGATGACGAACGTCTCGCCGAGACCCATAACGAGAAGTGTCGAACTCTGGTCCACCAGGCCAACGAGGTTTGCGGGCAGCAGGAAGCGAGGACTGCCGATGGCCATGATGAGCATCAAGGCAATCAAAGTGATGATGGGCATCGCGCTGACGAGGTTGCGCGAGTCCCGCATACGACTCCAGCGCGACGGCGTGGCGGCCGTCGAGACGGGGGCCAAGGGTGCGGTGGGTGGCGCAGATGGGGAAGCAGACATAGGGTCCTCGCTGTTAACGTAAGGTGCAGGTGGCAGGTGGCCGAAAAACCGCCACCTCTGCGCCTACATCATGTATTCGATCAAATCCAGGGGCATGGGCTTCTTGTCCGACGGGGCGTCGAAGACTTTCGTCACGACGCCGTCCTTCATCGCGTAGATCTGGTTTGCGAGGCCAATCGTCTCTTCCAGCGTGTCGGCAATGAGCAGGAATGCAATTCCCTGGTGCGCCAACTCGCGAATCAACTCGTAGACCTCCTCCTTCGCGCCTACATCGATGCCACGCGTCGGGTGGTCGAGCACCATGATCTTGACGGTAGCGGCCAGCCACTTGCTTAATACAACCTTCTGCTGGTTGCCGCCGCTCAGATTCAGGCACAGCTGATTCGGCCCGGGCGTCTTGATGGCCATGCGCTTGATCCACTTGACGGCCTGGTCGCGCTCGGCCTTCCGGTTGAGCAGCCCGCCACGTGTGACGCCGGCAATGTTGGGCAGCGAAATGTTCTGCCCAATGTTGAGGTAGAGCACCAGCCCCTCGACGCCACGGTCCTGGGGCACATAGCCCACCCCGGCCTCAATTGACTGGGCAGCAGAGCCCAAAGTGAGTCGTGCGCCATCGATCGTAATTGTTCCCTTGTCGGGTTTCTCTACGCCTGCCACGGCGCGACAGACCGACTCGCGCCCTGATCCAAGCACGCCCGCGAAACCAATGATCTCACCCTTATGCAGCGTAAAGCTCACGTCCTCGTATTCGCCCGCCTTGCAGAGGTGCTCCACCTTGAGGATTTCGTCGTCGCTCGGCGTTGCCTGCTTGGCCATGCGATAGTACTCGCCCTGCAGTTCGCGGCCCACCATCAACTGATGGAGCTGGCTTTCGGTGGCATGCTTCGTCTCCAGCTCTGCCACGTTCTCGCCATCCTTGAAGACATAGACGCGGTCGGTAATCTCGAGAATTTCCTCGAGGTGATGCGTCACAAAGATGATGGAGGCGCGCTCGCGCAGACTGCGCAGCCGCGAGAAGAGCATCTCCACTTCGGTGCCGTCGAGCACTGTCGTCGGCTCATCCAGAATAATGATGGGTTCGTGCCTGGTGCGGTCCTCAATCGTCATCACGCGCGCCAGTTCCACCATTTGGCGGGCGGCGAAGTTCAGATCCTGTACGGCTGTGGAGGGGTCGAGCTTCAATTCCACCTTGTCCAGTTGTCTGGTGGCGGCGGCGCCAAGCTTCTTCCAGTCAATCAGCCCGTAACGCACAAAGGCGTTCTCATGGCCAAGATAGATGTTCTCGGCCACTGTCATATTGGCCAGAACAGACTGCTCCTGAAAGACCATCGCGAGGCCATGGTCGGCAGCGTCCTTGATGCTTCCGATTTGTACAGGCTCGCCGCGCACCAGAATCTCGCCCTGGTCGGGCTGATACGCGCCGATGAGAATCTTGAGAAGCGTGGATTTGCCCGCACCATTCTCGCCCACCAGTCCCACAATCTCGTGGGGGCGAATCTCAATTGACACATCCTTGAGCGCCTTGACGCCAGGAAAGCTCTTGGTGACGTGGCGCACTTCGAGGACAGGTTCACTCATGTCGACACTCCGGCCGGGCTATGTGACTGACTCTTTGCACGTGACTGATGCGCATCAGTGTTTGGTGCGCCTATTTGACGAAGGGCAGCTTGCTGCGGTCAAGCGTGAGAATCACTGCCACGGTGATAATGACACCCTGAACGGCAACCAGTGCAATGCTGGGCACACCTGCCAGAATCATGCCGTTGCCAATGACGGTGACAATCAGCGCACCGATCAGCGTTTGCACAACGCCGCCGCTGCCGCCTGTAAGCGCCGTGCCGCCCACTGCGACGGCGGTAATCGCCGCAAAGAGCATCTGCGAACCTGACGTCGACGTGCCGGCCCCGATGCGCGCAGTGTTGAGCACACCCGCCACGCCGAAGAAGAACCCCGCCACAGTGAAGGCCATCACCTTGTAGCGATCGATGGGGACGCCGGCCAGTTTGGCGCGGTCTTCGGCGCCGCCGATGGCGAAGACATAGCGCCCAAAGCGCGTGTAGCGCTCGAGCAGCAGTCCAAGCGCGACCATGGCGATGCCGAAGAATGTAAGGTTGGGGATGTAGCCGGTGTTGCCACGCGCCCAGGAGAGAATGAGTTCGTCCTGCAGCGGCAGGTTCATGCCGCCCGAGAGCCACGTACCGATGCCCAGCCCAACATAGAGCATCCCCAACGTCGCCATAAACGCGGGAATGCGCAGCCGAGTGTGGAGCACGCCACATGTGAAGCCTATGAGTACGGCCGCGACGATGGCCAATACCACGGCCAGCAAACCATAATTGTTGTCGTTGAAATAGTTGGCCGCCAGCAGGCCAATAATGACCGAACTGACCGCCATATTGCCCTCAACCGAAAGATCAATGCTGCCAAGCAATATGATAAAGGTCTGTCCAATAGCCAGGATCGACAATATCGACGCCTGCCGGGCCAGATTCTGTAAGTTTACCCCGCTGAGAAAACGCGGGTTCATGATCGTCATGCCTACGACGATCACAACCAGCACGGCAAGGGGTCCAAGCGTCGCCGGCAAACGTCGGCGCTTAATCACGGGTTGAAGTACAGGCAAATTCGGCGCTTGAGCAGCCACAAAGCCCTCCTCATTGATGACAGACTCCCTCTCCCGGGTGGTTATCCCGGGAGAGGGCGTTCGTGCCGCAGGTCAGTCGGCCAAACGTAATCGCGAGACTAGGCCTGAACGCGGCCCCACAGGTCGTTCCAGTCGTACTCGGGTGCGCCTTCGACGTACGTGGCTTTGACCTCAGCAGCGTTGGCCATGTTCACATAGACCGGTTCGAAGAAGAACTCACGGTGTTCGTGTCCTTCCGCAGCGGGGTCAAATTTTCCCATCATGGCGGAATACGGCAATGAGAGACCCATGCCGCCCTGCCACATCGGGTCATTGTTGACGGTCGCGGCGAATTCCTTGTTGATGCAGGCCTCAATGGCCTCACTGGTGCCGTCGACGCCTACAACGAGGACTTCGCCATTCTTGCCGGCTGTGCGCAAGGCTTCGAGTGCGCCCAGGCCCATGTTGTCGTTGGCAGCCCAGATGCCGTTCACATCCGGGTACGCGGCAAGGAAGGCTTCCGTTACGCCGACTGCCTTTACGCGGTCCCAGTCTGCAACCTGGTCGGCCAGCAGTTCGATGTCGGGGAACTCGGCCAGTGCTTGCTTGAGGCCGTCAAAGCGCTGGGTTGCAGGCGCGTTGGCCAGCAAGCCCTGCAACGCAACGATCTTGCCCTTGCCGCCCATGGCGGTAAAGAGCTCCTTGGCGACGTAGTAACCCGAGGGCACGCCGTCGACGCCCATGTGCGCGACCCAATACGGGTCGTAGTCCCACGGGTGCAGGTCATCCGGCTTGTTCCACTGCGTCAGGAAGTAGACACCGGCCTCGGCGCAGAGGTCGGCCATGGAGCGTGCGTCGGGCGACTGGTTCGGATCGATGTTGAAGATGACGTTCTTGCCGCCCTCCTGGATGAGAGCCTTCATGAGCGTCAACTGCTTCTCGCTGTCACCTTCGCAGTGCAGGCCGCGGTGGTTCGCGCCCTGGCCGACAGCGTCGGCAAACATCTGGCCACCCTTGAGCCAAGCAACATGGTACTCATTGCTCAGCGTGCGGATTACGGTGCCCATGAGAATCTTGTCGGCGGCGGCAGGTGCAGCGCCTGCTGCAGCGCCTGCTGCTGGGGCTGCGCCCGGGGCGACCGGGGCCACACAGCCGGCCAGCGCAACTGCGCCCGTGGCGCCTGCAACGAACTTCAAGAAATCACGACGATTGATGGTTGTCTTCACCTGATGTTCCTGCCTTTCGTGGTGACTGGAAGAACCTGAAACAATTGTGAAACGCAATTGGAGGACAAAGGAAGCGTTGGTTGAACGTTACGGCCGATTGTGGGAAGGCACTGGAAGTTGGTAGTGGGGTTGAGTGATGCGCCTCTCCTTTCCTTGCATGCCATACGCCGAAGTGCGACAGCGTGCCCCGCCATGAAGCCAGGGCTTTCCGCCTGCCTACCCTATCAGCATTTTCTGCACAAGGCGCTGGGTCTCCACGGCGTCGAGTTCACGCTGCGCGGCGCGCAGGGCCTGTCGGTCCAGCCGCGCAAGCAGCGCGTAACAGGTGTTGAGCATCTCAATGCTGCGCGTGCAGCCGGCTGTGGCGGATTCCTGCCTGGGCACAATGTCGAGGGTAATCCAGCCGTCATAACCCCCGGTGCTTGCATCCGTGCCCACATCTTCGATGGCCATGAGGAACTCAAGCAGCGCCCAGAAATTCACGGTACCCACCATAAGGTCGTCATCGGCCACAGCGAAGTTGTCGTTGACGTGCACACCCATGAGGCGCCTGGCGTTGGCCAACAGAACCACGCTCTCGGCAGCCACTTCGCGCGCCATCAGCGCATGGCCAAAGTCCAGATAGGCGCCCACGTTGGGCAGACCCAGCATCATGCCCAGCAGCGCCGCCTTGCCTGCGTTGCTCACCAACTGATGGGTACGCGGCTCCTCAACCTTGTACTCAATGCCAATGCGCGTCTCCGGGTCATACTCGGCAATTTCGCGCACGCCCTGGCTCGTCCATTCCCACAGGTCGCGGTAGTCCGCCTGGAATAGGTAGTCGAAGCCGTCTTCACCGGGCCACAGGTCCATGCGGCGGCAGCCCAGCACCTGGCCGATCTCGACCGCCTCCTTGGCGCGATCCACTGCGGCACGGCGCACCTGCGGGTCAGGCGAGGTGAGTGCGCCCCGCTTCCACTGTGGCTCCGTCCACACATAGGGATTGACGGAGACAGCCTTGAGGTCGGCATCTTCGAGCATGGCCTTGACTTCGCGCACGGTGGACATGCTGACGTGCAGTGGCGATATGAGTTCAACACCCTTGAGTCCTGGCACGGAGGCGGCAGCGGCAATCTGCTCACGCACCGTCCACGCGCTGTTGTAGCCCCCGAACTTCTCCTCCGACTGGGCAAAGACCCACAGTCCGGCGGCAAACGAATCACGAGGCATGTAAAGGACCTCCTGGCGCGGGGTCGCGCCACAGCGTGGGGTGCGCCAGCCTATATGGCGCTGGGTTGGATAACGCGCAGGAGTTCTGCGTCAAAGCGGGAGCGGTCGCCCCTGTGCAGGGCGTGGTAATACTCGACGGGGGCGCCGTCTTCGAGCACGCAGACGCTGTTCAGCAGCATGAGGGGCGCACCCACGGGCACCTGCAACAGCTCGGATTCACGTGGGGCCGCGGCCACCGCCTCCAGCGTGCGCCTTCCGCGGGCAATCACCAAACCGTATTCCCGCTCCATCCACGTGTACAGTGACTGGCGGGTGAGGTCGGCCTCCAGCAGTCTGGGACAGAGCGCGTAGGGCACATAGGTGGTCACAAGCACAAGCGGTTCTTCGTTGATGTAGCGCAGTCGTTCAATCTCGACCAGCGGCGTACTCACCGGCACATTCAGGTAGCCGGCTATCTTCTCGACGGCGCCCACGAGCTGCTGACGCAACACACGGCTGACGGGCGGGTTGCCGCGGCTGGCCATGTCCTCATAGAAGCCGGTGAGGCGCTGCGCCAGGCTCTCGGTGATCTTGGGCTCGGCGACGAAGGTGCCTTTGCCCTTTTCGCGCACAATCAACCCCTCGAAGACCAGTTCCATGAGCGCCTGGCGAATGACCGTGCGGCTGACACCGAAAATCTGGCAGAGCTCCGGTTCGCCCGGAATTTGCTCGCCCGGGCGCCACTCGCCCCGCTCAATGCGCTCGCGCAGCGCTTCCTTCACCTGCGCATAATAGGGCATTGGGCTGTTGTGGTTGACAGCCGCAGTTGACGGGAGATAGGCGCTTGTGGCGCTGCCGGACGGTGGGGACATGACCGCCTGCTCTTTCGGTGACAGCGCGCAGTGATAAGCGGCGCGCTAACCGATGGATACGTGGCTGGACGGGCCGTGCGTGGCTCTTGTTATGCTGTAATACCATGATGATGGGATGATGCAAGGATAATATACCCGATTGCGCCGGTTGTCAATGGCGGTTTCATAACAACGCAATTCTTGCGTTAAATAAAGGCGGGGCCTTCCCCATTGGGAAGCCCCGCCTCACCGCATGCACTCTCAATTGTGAACCACGCAGCCTGCCTACTGTTCGAGCACGCCCACGTCGCGTTGCGATAGCTCGGTCGCATCGACCTCAAAGGGAAGGGCCGCTTGCGCAGCCACGTCGCTCTCCACGTCGCGCGCCGCCGACGCCACCGCCCACGCAATCAAAAACCAGACGCCGCCGCCCAGCGCAAGCGCCACGGCAATGCTGGCCGGCTGCGCCGGCACCTCGCCGCGTGCTATGCCAACAACCGTCAACAGGACGCCGATGGCCCCAAAAATGAACCCCAGGCCCAGAGGCCGTGCGAAAAATTTCATGGTGATAGGCCCACCTGTGCTGATGCTGAACCGTTGTCGAGAGGCGCTGTCCTTGCGGACATAATCGTACCATGTCACGCGGCGGCCAATGCCATCGGGCGCGCTTCCAAATGAGACGATCAGCCTACGCTGCGGATGGGGCCGCGGGGCAGCTGGCGGCCAGGTCGCGCAGATTCCACTGCAACGTGCGCCGCCCATTGAAGTCGTTCACTTCAAGCGTGAAGACCGCATCAATCTCGCGTCCCTCGGCCAGGGCGGGCGCGCGGTGTCCCTGCTGGAACGCGACTGCGTCATAAACAGCGTAACCGGGCCCGTTGTCAAGGATGAGTTTGAGATGCTTGCCGCTGCCCACCGTACGCACTTCGCGCACGCGCATGCGGCGCGCCAGCATCATGGGAGGTGGGTTGTCCTGGCCGGTGGGTTCGAGGCGCGCAAACTGTTCAAAGAGTCCCCAGTTCACATCGGCGGCGGCCAGCGCCAGGTCCACATCAAGCGTTGGGCACAGGAAGGCCGGCGTCGCGAGCTCGCGGTGGGCCACAGCGCGGAGTGCGTCGGCAAAGGCCTCCAGCGTGTCCGTGCGCACCGTAAAGCCGGCGGCGCGGCTGTGGCCACCGTGGCGCACAAGCAGGCCCGCCACCTCATCCAGCGCGCGCGAAATATCGAACTCGCGAATGCTGCGCGCGCTGCCGCGGCTCTCGTCGGGCCCCTCCTCAATAACGACTGCGGGGCGATAGTAGCGGTCCGTCAGTTTGCCCGCGACCAGCCCCACAATGCCCGAGCGGATCTGCTTGCTGCGCACGAGCAGCAGCGGCGCGCCTTCCCCCTGCGCGGCAATCTGCGCGTCCGCCTCGATCTGTGCGGAGACGACGAGCGACTGGCGTTGCTGATTGAGCGCCTCCAGTTGCGCGGCCAGCGTGCGCGCCTCGGCCGCGTCGCTTGTGCGCAGGAGTTTGTACGCAATCATCGCGCTGGAGAGGCGGCCTGCAGCATTGATGCGCGGCCCCAGGCGGAAGCCGATCATGTTCGCATCTACGCCGCCGCGTCCCATCCCCGCCTGCGCCATCAGTGCGGCAATCCCCGGCCGGGGCGCGCTGGAGAGGCGCGCCAGGCCGCGCTGCACCAGGTCGCGGTTTTCGCCCAGCAGCGGCATCATGTCGGCCACCGTGCCAATCGCAACAAGGTCCAGCAGTTCATCTTCGATTTCAGCTGCGCGGTCAGGTTGCAGGGCGCCATGCGGGTCAGCCGCCACCGCGCGCAATACCGCCTGCGCCAGGCGGAATGCCACACCCACGCCCGCGAGGCTTTCGCAGCGGCTGAGGCAGTCACTGCGGCGCGGGTTGATCACCGCCAGCGCGGGCGGCAGCAACGCGCCTACAGAGTGGTGGTCAGTAATGATGACATCTACACCCAGGGCGTTGGCGCGCGCCACTTCGGCCGTGCTGCGCATGCCGCAGTCCACGGTCACAATGAGCGTCGCCTTCTGGGCAATAGTCTCGATAGCTGCGACATTAAGCCCGTAGCCCTCGTCCACGCGGTCGGGGATGTAGGGGCCCACTTGTGCGCCGGCCGCTTGCAGCGCCGTCACCATGAGCGCGGTGGCGGTCACGCCGTCGGCGTCGAAGTCGCCGTAGACGCAGATCACCTCCTTGCCGCCAATTGCCTTGAGGATACGCTTCACGGCAATATCCATGTCGCGCAGGCGATTGGGGTTTGCGCGCACGACGTCGTTCTGTGTGAGAAAGGCGCGCATCTCCGCCGCCGAGACGAGGCCGCGGTTGTAGAGCACCTGCACGAGCAGTGGATGCTCGGGCACAGATTCAATCAGCGCGGGCGACGCCGCGGGCAATAGATTCCAGTGTTTGGTCGGCAGCAGTTCGGTCGAATCAGCCATGTATGCTCGCAATAGGTCAACCGGGCCTCTGCGCTCAGGTGGGCACGAGGTTGCGGCATTCCCCATTGTCGCCCCTGCGGAGGGCATGTGCAAAATACGCGCGCGGGGGCGTTTTCCGAACAACAGTTCCATATGATAGACTCGCGGTGCAGTGCTCTTCAGGCTGCGTAGGTTGGCCTTCGCTGCGTGTTGCGGCCAGCGCCACGCATTGCGCGGGTTGCGCGGCGTTAAAGCAAGTGACGGGAAGAGCGGCGACACGCGCGTTCGCGCGTGATTCTCAATAACAAGTGCCACATGGAAGAAGTCAGTCGCGCACGCGCCGCATGGCAGCAGTCGCTCCAGCGCCCTCACAGGTCACCCTCCGGCGGCGCGCAGGAGCCGTTTCCGCGCGCCGAATCCGCGCGGCGGGGCAGCCAACGCCTCGAGCAGTTGGTCCCCGGTACGGTCGTAGAGACGCCGGTGGGTTCCTGTTACCTCGTTGAGCACAGCTACGGGCTGGGGCAGCAGCACGGCGCGGCGGCAATCGGCGCGTTGCTCAACCACCACCCCAGCCTGCTCGCACCCTTTCACCCGCCCAGCGCGCTCGAAGGGTGCGCCGATTTCTCGACAGCGGCCTTCCTCGACACCGAAACCACTGGCTTGGGCGCAGGCGCGGGTGTTTACGCCTTTATGGTGGGCGTGGGCGCCTTTGAGGAGCGCCTGGGCGGCCAGGAGTACGTGGTGCGCCAGTTCTTCATGCGCAGCCCGGCCGAAGAGCCCGCCCTTCTCTACGCGCTGGGCACGCTTCTCAACGCACGCGAGCTCATGGTTACCTTCAACGGGCGCAGCTTTGACCTGCCTCTGCTGCGCGCCCGCTACGCCCTCAATCGCTCGATACTGCCTGTGGAGATGCGGCAAGTGCCGCTGCTGAGCGAGGGCAGCCCCCACCTGGACGTGCTCATGCCTGCACGCCGCCTGTGGAAGCGACGCCTGCAGTCATGCCGCCTTGTCAACCTGGAAAGCGCTATCCTCGGCCTGGAGCGCAGCCAGGAGGACGTGCCCGGCTTCCTGATTCCACAGCTGTATGTGGACTATGTGCGCAGCGGGCGTGCCGGCGAGATGCAGCGCGTCTTCTACCATAATCAGGAAGACATTGTCACCACGGCCGCGCTGGCACAGCAAATGTGCCAGGCGGTGCACGCGCCCCACGCAGCCGAAAGCGCCCTGCGCGGCCTCGACTGGGTGTCGCTGGCGCAAAATCATGAGCAAAGTGGCAACGCGCCGGAAGCAGAACGCTGCTACCTGTATGCGCTCGAGCGGCTTGACAAAGCGGATGACCAGCGGTTAGCGCTCCAGCGACTGGCTGTGCTCTACAAGCGCATGCAGCGCTGGGAGGACGCCGCCGCGCTGTGGGAGCGCTGGCTCAGCACGGTGCCCGGGGCCGACGCCGCGCCCTATATTGAACTCTCCATGTATTATGAGTGGAAACGCCGCGACCTGGAACAGGCCGAAGTGTGGGCGGCATGGGGCCTGCACACCATTCAGACGGCCCCGCAGTGGCAGCGGCTGCCTGGGCAGATGACCAACCTCGAGCAGCGCCTCGAGCGCATTCGCCGCAAACGCGGCGCCTGAATGACGGCCTGCACGTAATAAGAACGGACACCTCGTAGCGGAAGGCCTCCCGGCCTTCATTGCGCGAGCGTCACAACGAAGGCCAGGAGGCCTTCCGCTACAGCCAGTGTTGCGCAATCGCGCCGAAACGCTGCCAGCACGTAACCGCTGCAAACTGGTGTCAGCCGCACTCGAGTCAATAATTTCGCGCCCGCGTTTGTGGGCGCACCACCCCCAACGCGCCACTGGCATCCCACGCGCAACCCGCGCATCGACAGGAGTCTACTCATGGCCTACAAATTTCCCAGCGAAGCATGGACCGTCGCGTTTGAGCAGGAGATCAACGGCAGCGATGCCTACGCCAGCGCCGCCAAGCAATGGGAGGGCGACATTCTGCTCGTGATTGACCAGAAGCCCGGCATCTATCTTGACCTGTGGCACGGCAAATGTCGCAGCGCACGCTTTGTCGAAGAAGTGAGCGAGCTCAGCCCCGAGTTCAAGATATTGGCGCCCATGGCCAAGTGGCAGAGCGTGCTTGCCGGCAAACTCGACCCAGTGCAGGGTATGGTGACCCGCCAACTCAAGCTTGAAGGCAACCTGGTCAAGATCATGAAGAACGTGAAGGCCGCGCAGGAGCTGGTGCGCTGCGCCACCAGGGTGCCCACCGAATACTGAAAGCAGTTCAAGAGTTCAAGAGTTCAAGAGTTCAAGAGTTCAATGTTCAACAGTTGGCCGAGCATGAGGCCCGTCGTTACGCGAGAACCTTGAACTCCTGAACCTTTCTTGCGCGAGTCACGACCTGGAGAGAATCTCCCATGTGGTACTTCAAATCACCCGAGGTGGTCTTTGGCGAGGACGCGCTGAGCCACCTGCAACAAATTGAAGGCAGCCGCGCCTTCATCGTCACCGACCCCACGCTGGCACAGTTGGGCGTGGCCGGGCGGATTGAAGCACTGCTGCACGAGGCCGGTTTTGCCACCGAGACCTTTGCCGAAGTCGAGCCCGAGCCCTCGCTGCAGACGGTGCGATTGGGCGCGCAGCGCGCGCTGGCATTTGCGCCCGACTGGGTGATTGGCCTGGGGGGAGGCAGCCCCATGGACGCCGCCAAGGCGATTTGGGCGATGTACGAGCGGCCTGACATGGACGCCACCGACATCAACCCCATGACGAACCTCAATTTCAGCAAGGCGCGCATGATCGCCATCCCCACCACCAGCGGCACGGGCAGTGAATCAACCTGGGCGGTGGTGTTGACTGACGTGGAGGAGAAGCGCAAGTTCAGCACGGGCAGCCGCGAAATCGTGCCCACTATCGCGATTGTGGATCCCTCGCTTACGCTGAAGCTGCCGCCGCGCATTACCGCCGACACCGGGCTGGATGCGCTCACGCACGCGATAGAGGGCTACGTTTGCACTTGGGCCAACGACTTCAGCGATGGCCTCTGTCTCAAGGCAGCCGAGTTGGTTTTCGGATTTCTGGAGCGTGCCTATTGCGACGGCGCGAACGATGTACAAGCGCGCGAGAAAATGGGCGTGGCGGCCACGATCGCCGGGCTGGGCTTCGGCAACGCCAACCTGGGGTTGGCGCACGCTATGGGTCACTCCTTCGGCGCGCTCTTCAAGAAGCCGCACGGCCGCAGCGTTTCGCTCTTTCTGCCCTATGTGAGCGAGTTCAGCATCAATACAGGCAGTGGGCGCTATGGCGACATTGCGCGCTTTGTGGGGCTGACCACTGATCGCAACGAGGAGAGCGCCGGGCGGCTGCTGGTGCAGCGCATTCGCGACCTCGAGCGCACTGTCGAGCAGCCGCAGCGCCTGGCCGACTTCGGCATTGCCCGGGCTGACTTCGAGGATGCGCTCGAGCAACTGTGCGACCACGCTGAACAGGACACGCAATTCTTCACCGCGCCGCGCATCCCTGAACGCGATGAACTTGAAAAGCTTTTCCACTATGTCTACGATGGACGCGCCATCGACTTCTAGCCGAGTGCCAGCGCAGCGTGGCCGCAACAGCCTCCACCTACCGACCGAGCGCCTGGCACTCGGTCGGCATTTTCTTCTGCGGAATCCCCCGGGAACGGACCAATTCGCACACTTCAATTGACCTCTACCAGGGCGCCGCGTGACACGCAGCAAGTCAGACGCGCCGGTTGATTTGCCGTTGAACGTTGTACAGATTGCCTGCATACGTTGCACGAATTCTCGGTGACCAGCGGGCGCATGGATGCTACACTATGCGCGGCCACCAGGAAACGCGTTTGCCTGCTATAAATAGAGTGCCCGCTGTAAAGGGATCTGCACCCGGCTGGTGCTGGTTTCTGCGCGGCGGACGGCGTCTGGGCGCGGCGTGCATGCGGCCCGGCCGGATAACGATGGGTTCCACAGTGAAAACAGATCGAGGAGATAGACGATGAACGCACGAAAACTCAGGCTGCTTGGCGGCGCAATTCTTGTATTCACTTTGATGCTTGCCATCGGGTGGCGTACGCTCTCGGCCCAGGCACACACGGTTGCAGTCAGCCCGGTGCAGTCCGTCGCCCTGCAAGGCACGATCCCTGCGGACGATGGCGACGGAGACGACGAGGAAGGAGATGTCACCAAGCGCTATGGCCTGGTCGAGATCATGCCGAAGGTCGGCCTGACCGGCACCTGGGTCATCAGCGGCGTGACCTACAGCGCAGATGACACGACCGAATTCGAGATCGAGCACGGCGGCTTCGCTGTGGGCGTCTGCGTGAAGGTTGTGACCCTTAACGCGACTGTGACTCTTGACGCGCCACCGACGCTTGCACTGAAGATCGAAACTGAGTCGGCGTACCACTGCAGCGGCGATGGTGATGACGACGGCGATGACGACGGCGATGACGACGGCGATGACGACTACGACGGCAAGATCTTCGGCCAGATCGTCAGCCTGCCCGCGGGCCCTGATTACCTGGGCACATGGGTAGTGGGCTCCGAAACGATCAGCGTAACCGCCGACACCGAACTCGAGCAGGAGGATGCCCCCTTCGCAGTCGGCACCTTCGTCAAGGTCGAGTTCAAGGATGTTGATGGGCAGAAGGTTGCCACCAGCATCGAGTCGAAGTTCGAGATGGGGCACGACGACGACGACGACGACGACGGGCACGGCAAGCACAACGGCCACGACGGTCGCGCCTTTGGTCCCATTGAAGCTCTGCCGGATGGGCTGATTGGCACATGGGTTATCGCCGGGCTCAACTACACGGTCACGGCTGAGACCGAAATCAAGTACACGGCGCCCTTCACCGTAGGCGCCAATGTCAAGGTTGAGTATTACACCGACGCAGCGGGCGGGCGCATTGCCACCGAAATCAAGCGCACAGGCTATCACGGCGGGGGCAATGCCGGTGTCTTCAAGTTCGTCGGCTACGTCAGCGCGAAACCTGCCGGCTTCATTGGCACATGGACCATTGGCGGCGAAGCATTTGTGGCCACCGAGGCCACCCGCTTTGACGAGTCGGAAGGGCTGCTTACCAGCACCGCCTTCGTAGAGGCCACGTACAGGATCGCAGGCGATCTGCGTATCCTGGTCAAGCTCGAGGCCGAAGTGCCGCCCGGCGCCGGAGATGACGACGCCGTAGGCCCCATCGAAACCATGATTCCGGATGATGCGGCCATGGCCGCCAGCGTAGCCGCTGACATGTGGCGGATTGGTGGCGTTGACTACGTTGTGACGCCCGCAACGAAGATTGTGAGCGGCAGCGAGCCGCTGGCCGTAGGCAGCACAGTGCTTGTGAACAGCTATGTCGATGCCGGCGGTGCAACGACAGCCACACGCATTCAGCCCATTGCCATGGATCAGCGCGTGCTGCTGCCCTTGCTCATTCGCTAGACGCGGCCCGACACAACCATACATGCAAGAGAAGCGAGGCGTCCCCGAATCGGGCGCCTCGCTTCTCTTGATTGCGCAAATGGAACCCGCCAACCAGCACAAACGGCAGCATTTGCGTATAATGGCCTTGACTGTTCATCGAAAGCAGCGCAACCAAATCCATTACGCGCAAAGCGCGCCACAAAAAGAGGAGCGAATTCCTATGGAATACCGACGCATGGGCGATACGGGCATGAAGTTGAGCAGCGTGAGTCTGGGCGCATGGACTACCTACGGCGGCAGCGTGGGTGATGACACCGCAGAGAAGTGCCTGACCGCGGCCGTGGAAAACGGCATCAATTTCATTGACGTCGCCGACGTCTACGCCACCGGCAAGGCCGAGGACGTTGTGGGCAAGTGGATGCAGGACTTCAAACGCAGCGACCTGGTGATCAGCAGCAAGGTCTACTGGCCGATGAGTGATGATGTAAACGATCGCGGGCTGAGCCGCAAGCACATCATGGAATCGGCCGAGAAGTCGCTCAAGCGCCTGCGCACCGATTACCTCGACATCTACTTCTGCCACCGTTATGACACGGATACGGCGCTGGAGGAGACGGTGCGCGCCATGAGCGATCTCGTGCAGCAGGGCAAGGTGATGTACTGGGGCACCAGCGTGTGGAGCGCCGCCCACCTGGAGGACGCCGTGGGCCAGGCGCGCCGCTACAACGCCTACCTGCCCAAGGTGGAGCAGCCCCGCTACAACATGCTCGACCGTCATATCGAGCCCGAGGTGCTGCCCGTGGCCGCCAAGCACGGCATCGGCATCGTGGTCTGGAGCCCGCTGGCGCAAGGTGTGCTCACCGGCAAGTACAACCAGGGCGTGCCCGAAGGCAGCCGCGGCTCGAGCGGCGGACAGTTGGAGGAGTGGGTCAAGGGTGAACTGAGCGACAACAACCTCGTCAAGCTGCGTGCGCTGGATACGCTTGCCAAGGACATGGGGCTGAGCATGAGCCAGTTGGCCCTGGCATGGATCCTGCGCCGCCCTGAGGTGACAAGTGTCATCACCGGCGCAAGCCGCCCCGAGCAGGTGCTTGACAACGTCAAGGCCGCCGCGGTGAAACTAGACGCTGAAATGCAGGCCCGCATTGAGGAACTTCTGGCGAACAAGCCTGGCTAGACTGCGGCAAGATAGCGTGCGCTGGAAAAAGCAAGCCCCCGGCCAAATGGCCGGGGGCTGTTGTATATACTGCCCGTCGCGCGCGGCGGTTAGCGCCTACTCTTCGTCGTCTTCCTCGTCGTCGTCATCGTCAAGCTCCAACTGGTCATCCGAGAGGAAGAGGAAGACCGTCGCCGATTCGTAGACCTCACCGGGCCGCAGCGTTGTCGAGGGGAAGTTGGGGTGATTGGGCGAATCGGGATAGTGCTGGGTCTCCAGGCAGAAGCCGTCGCTCTGACGGTAGGCATTGCCGCTGGTTCCACGGAGTGTGCCGTCGAGCATGTTGCCCGCATAGAACTGGATCGCGGGCTCAGTTGTCAGTACATTGAGAACGCGACCGGTCTCCAACTCGATGACGCCTGCTGCCAGCACAAGGTCGAAGTCGTCATCGCCAGCATCATCAGCATCATCGGCAGCAGCAAGCAGGGCCTTGATATCGCCGGGTATCTCGCGCTCCAGCACCCAGTTATGATCATAGCCGCGGCCAAAGGCAAGCTGTTCATCATCGGCGCGAATGTCCTGGCCAATGGGCTTGGGCATGCGGAAATCGAAGGGGCTGGCCGTCACGTCCGCCAGTTCGCCCGTAGGAATCAGCCCGGCGTCTACAGGCGTGAAGCGGTTTGCGTTGATCATGAGCACGTGGTCGTAAATGGAGCCCATCCCCTCACCCGCCAGGTTGAAGTAGGTGTGGTTTGTCAGGTTAACGACTGTGGGCTTCGTTGTGGTCGCGGTGTACTCTATGCTTAGCGCGTTGCCGTCCGAGAGTGTGTATACCACCTCAACGTCGAGCGTACCGGGAAAGCCCTCCTCCATATCGGCGCTAGTATAGGAAAGCGCAAGCGACTCGCCTTCATCCACAAAGCGCTCCTCAGCCGCCCAGACAACTTTGTCAAAGCCCTTGATGCCGCCATGGAGTGCGTTTTCGCCGTTGTTTACGGCAAGGTTGTACTCCGTGCCTTCGAGCGTAAACTTGCCCTTGGCGATGCGGTTGCCATAGCGGCCGATGATCGCGCCGAAATAGGGGCTGCTCGTTTCGTAGTCGGCCAGGTTGTCAAAGCCAAGCACAACATTGTCGAAGTCGCCGTCCCTGTCCGGCGCCAGAATCGAAGTGATGATCCCGCCATAGGTGATAATCGACACCTCCATCCCATTGGCGTTGGTCAGGGTGTATCGCTCAACCGCCTTGCCGTCCCGGGTGACTCCAAACGCTTCATTGATCATGTAGGCCTCCATTGTGAACCGTGCTGCCGCGAGGCGCATTTGCCGATCGAGGTGACACCGCCGCGGGATTGGATGGGACACTGCGCTCTTCAGGCCTCGCCTGTGCGCCGTGTATGGTCCATTCTAGCACGCGACGGCGGACGGGTGCGGATTCGGGATCAAGCGACCGCCCTTACATCCAGTGGAATGCTCAAGCCGGCGCACACTGGATCACGCCCCTCGGTAATGTGGATTCCATTCCTTGACAAGGATTTCAGGTGCGACTATATTCATTATGTCCCGCAGCGACTCAATAGAGCCCGTCATGGCCGATTGTGCCTTCCACTGATTTCGTCGCTATCTGTCCGCATGCACCCGCAGCGAAGCGCCAGGCGTGATGACGCGTGCGTCAGGCATTTTTGTGCGCCTCCCATTAATATGAGCGCCGCGCTCTTTCATACGCACGGATTGCCAACATTACCCGGCGCTACCATACGCAACAATCCTCCGGTTGCATCCGGGCGCGGCAATGCGCCCGCCCCGGTTGGTCGTAACGGTACAGTGAGCGCCTGCGCCGCAGTGACGCCGTAGCGCAGGCGTCCAATGTCCCATTGGCCCGCTTTCGCAGTCGCCCCACAATGCAGTTGTCGCATTCAGTTGTTCCACCATCTTCAACACTCTTCAAAGAGGAGGAAGCAATGAAGGATCGCAAGTTCGGATCGCGCTTCGGCGTCCTGTTTGCATTGGCGCTGGTCGGCATGATCCTCGCCGCATGCACAGTGCCGATTGCGCCGGTTGCCACCGACGGCGCCGCGGCCCCGGCAGAAGGCGCCTCGTGGTGTGGTGACGTCAAAATCACCTTCTTCCCCGGCGGCCCCGCCGGCGGCGTCTTCGCCAACAATGTCTACAACGGCGCCAAGCAGGCTGAGGCCGACCTGGGCGCAGATGTAACCTATGTCTTCAGCGACTGGGACCCGCAGAAGATGATTCAGCAGTTCACCGAAGCCGTAGCCACCAGCCCCGACGGCATCGCCGTCATGGGTCATCCTGGTGACGAGTCCTTCGGCCCGCTGATTGACGACGCTGAGGCCAAGGGCATCATCGTCACCAGCCAGAACACGGAACTGGCCACCAGCCAGCAGAAATATGCCGGCAACGGCTTCGGCTATGTGGGCGCAAAGAACTACACCGCAGGCCATGCCCTCGGCGTCGAGGCTGTGCAACGCTTCGGCCTCGTCTCCGGTGACCGCGCCTTCGTTTGGGGCCTTCTCTCGCAGCCGACGCGCGGCCTGCGCACCCAGGGCGTGATTGACGCACTCGAAGAAGCCGGCATGGTCGTTGACTACCAGGAAATCGACCCCGCCACCAATGCCTCACCCGAACAGGGTACACCGACCTTCACCGGCTATGTCTCGGCCAACCCTGATGTCAAGCTGGTTGTTACCGACCACGGCGGCCTCACGGCCACCATGGAGACCTACTTCAAGGCCGCAGGCAAGGGCCCGGAAGACATTGTCGGCGCCGGCTTTGACCTTTCACCCGCGACAGCAGCGGCTATCGAGGGCGGTTGGACCGACCTCGTGATTGACCAGCAGCCGTGGCTTCAGGGCTACCTGCCCATCCTGCAGATCTGCCTCAGCAAGGTCTACGGCTTCTCCGGCCTGGACATTGACACGGGCGCCGGCTTCGTGAATGCCGACAACATCGCGATCATCAAGCCGCTGGCCGAAAAGGAAATCCGCTAAACGCTCGGGGGCATGTCCCCTGCAGAGATGCCAAGCCATGGGCGGCGGGTCGCGACCCGCCGCCCATGGGCCCCGTTTGATCCCAGGAGTATCCCCATGTCAGAACCGGCATTGGAGCTGAGACACGTCTCCAAGAGCTTTGGCGAAGTCAAATCGCTGCACGACATCAACTTCAAAGTCAACCCCGGCGAAGTCGTTGGTCTGCTGGGGGACAACGGCGCAGGCAAATCCACCCTGGTCAAGGTGATTACCGGCTACCACGACCCGGATCCGGGCGGAGAGATCTATTTCGACGGCAAAAAGGTTGAACATTTAACCGTACAGAAGGCGCGCGACCTGGGCGTTGAATGTGTTTACCAGGAGAAGGCGCTGGCTGACCTGCAGAGCCTGTGGCGCAACATTTTTATGGGGCGCGAACTCACGACGAGTATGGGCTTCATGGATGTCAAGAAAATGCAGTCCGAGACCGAGCGGCTCATGCAGCAGCACATGGGCTTCACCTCCAAAGCCGTCTCGGCCGAAACCGCCGTCAAAACCATGTCGGGCGGTGAACGCCAGGGCATCGCGATTACGCGTGCGCTCTACTTCCAGGCCAACATTATCATCCTGGATGAGCCCACCATGGCGCTCTCGCTCACTGAAACCAGGAAGGTGCTCGACTTCATCGGCGGCATTGCCCGAGCGGGCAAATCGGCCATCTTCATTGACCATAACATCTTCCACGTCTATCCCGTGGTGGATCGGATTGTGGTGTTGGACCGCGGCATGATTGCCGGCGAGTTCATGAAGAATGAAGTCACGCTCGAAGAGTTGATCGAGCGCCTCTACACGGTGGCGCGCACCGGCTCCTACGACAAGGGAGACGGGGCCACGCTCAAGAATCTGGAGGCGCCCGCATGAGTGTTGACGCAACCCTGGGTCCACCCTCGCGCAAGCGGTCCTCCGGCGCAACGCGCTGGCTGCGCCGCTATGCGCTGCAAATCGGCATCACCCTCGTGGCCTTCGCCATCTGGATCTTCTTCGTGATCGGCTCGCCGCAGACCTTCTTCAGCCGCAACATCTACGCGGCTTTTATGTCGACGACTCCGTTCTTCGGCATCATCGCGCTGCCACTGACCATGGTCGTCATCACCGGCGAGATGGACCTTTCGTTCTCGTCCATCATGTCCTTCGGCATGCTGGTCTTTTCCACGGTGCTCTTCGCCACAGCCAACCCCTGGCTGGCGATGGTGGCCTGCCTTGCAGCGGGGCTGGGCGCAGGCTTCCTCAACGGCTGGCTGATTACCAAATTCCTGGTTCCTTCGCTGGTGATTACAATCGGCACGCAATTCTTCTGGCGCGGCGTTGTGCAGGTGCTCACAAACGGCACCGGCAAATCGCTGGTTATGACGCGCGGCACCCTCTTCTACAATATGTTCGTAGGGCGCATCGACGGCTGGTTCCCCATGCAGATGATCTGGATGATCTTCGTGGCGGTGCTCACATGGGTCTTCCTCAACCGCCATCGCTTCGGCGCGCACGTCTACCTGATTGGCGACAACAAGGAGAGCGCTCGCCTCATGGGCGTCAGCGTTGCGCGCACCAAAACCATGGTCTTCGCAATCACCGGAATGGCCGCAGCGCTGGCCGGCATGATTGCCAGCCTCGAGCTTTCCTACTACTGGCCCACGCTGGGCGAGGGCTACCTGCTCAACACGTTGTCGTCGGTCTTCCTGGGCGGCACGTCGGTCTTCGGCGGCGCCGGCACCATCTACGGCACCTTCGTGGCCTCCTTCATCATTGGCGCAATCAACGCGGGCATTGTCGCCGTGGGCCTCTCGGGATTCTGGACCCAGTTGATCTACGGCCTCATCATCGTCATTTCTGTGGTCGTGCAAACGGTGGTGAGCAAGAAGATCAGTTGATCATTCGGCTCCTTGAGTGACCGATAATTGATGATTGAAGATTGATGATTGACTGGCGATGCCATCCAATCATCAATCTTCAGTCATCAATTTTCGATTAACCGGTCTCCATTCAGCGCGCGACAGGAGTTACTATGCGAATTACCTCAATTTCCCCCCTCGTGCTGGGCACCCAGTGGCGCAACCTGGTCTACGTCAAAGTGGAAACCGACGAGGGCATTACCGGCTGGGGTGAGAGCCGCCCCATCAACAAGGTGGAGACGCTGGTCGGCTACCTGCACGATGTGGCGGACCGCTTTGTGGTAGGCAGCGACCCTTTCGACGTCGAGACACTGGTGCGCCGGCTCACCATTGAGGACTACGGCCGCCCCGGCGAAGTCGCGATGACGGGGCTTGCGGTCATCGAAATGGCCTGTTGGGACATCATGGGCAAGGCGCTTGGGCAGCCTGTCTACCGGCTGCTGGGCGGGGCGGTTCGCGAGCGCATCAAAGCCTATGCCAATGGCTGGTATACGGTGGAGCGCACGCCGGAGGAGTTCCACGCCGCGGCGCTGCGCGCGCTGGCAAAGGGCTACCGTGCGCTCAAGTTCGACCCCTTTGGCGCAGGCTATTACGAGATGGAGCGCGCGGAGAAGATAAAGAGCGTGGGCCTGGTGGAGGCCGTGCGCGACGCGGTGGGGCCGGACGTGGAGATACTCATCGAGATGCACGGGCGCTTCAACCCGGTGACCGCAGTGCAGATGACGCGCCTGCTGGCCCCGTTTGAGCCGGGATGGGTGGAAGAGCCGGTGCCGCCGGGCAACATTGCAGCGCTCAAGAAGGTCGCCGATGCCGTCGCGCCGCTGGGCGTGCCCGTGGCAACGGGTGAGCGCATCCACACGCTGGATGAGTACCGCCCTGTGATGGAACTGCACGCCGCCGACATCATTCAGGCGGACATCAGCCACTTCGGCGGCATCCTCAACACGCGCAAATTGGCCGCCTGGGCCGACATTTACTATATGCTGATTGCGCCGCACAACGTGGGCGGGCCTGTCTCCACGGCCGCGGCACTGCATTTTGCCGCCTGTACACCCAACTTCAAGATCCAGGAACACTTCAATGACTTTGACGAGCCGTGGGTGCTCGATTCGGCGCCCGGCCTGCCCGCGGTGGTGGATGGCTGCTTTGCGCTGCCCTCCGGCATCGGCCTGGGTGTAACGGTGGACGAGGAGGTGATCGCCGCGCACCCCATGCAGCAGATTCACTTCAACCTCTACAAGCAGGATTGGCACAAGCGCCAGGCGCTGATCGCGCCCAAAGCCTAACGACCTCGACACAGCAGACACAGAGGGAACAGAGAAGCACAGAGAACAACAACCGCAGAACCGCGCGCTTTGCGAGTGTGCTGTTCTGCTGTTGCTTTTCTCTGTGCTTCTCTGTTCCCTCTGTGTCCTCTGTGTCGAGGTTGTGACGTTACCCCCACGCCTGCAATTCGACGATGTTCCCCTCAGGGTCGGTAACGTAACACCACGTCACCTGCGCGCCCGTGGAGACGGCGGTCGTCACAATCTCGCCGATGGCGCGGCCGCCTGCTGCCAGCACGCGCGCATGCATCGCTGCGACATCGTCTACGCCGAAGGCGAGGTGGCCATAGCCCGGCCGGTTGACGGCGGGCGCTTCGCCATTCGCCAACTCGGTATAGGTGTAGATTTCGAGCGTTGGGCCATCATCGCCGTACCCCGGCAGACGCAGGTGCATTCCGCGCAGGTGTGCGCCCGCCAGTCCAGTGCCGCGCTCCATCACCTCTCCGCTCAGATCACGTTCAGGGGGCGCCGGTACGCAGTCAAACAGGTCGATGTAGAAGTCGGCCAGTTTGCGCCAGTCGCGCGCGATAAGGTTGGTGTGTGCATAGCGGATCATTTGTCAGCCCTCGAGGTGTGCGCCGTCCGAAATCTCGAGAATCTCACCCGGCGCGGCTTTCAGTTCCACATCGCCTGCCACCACCACGTTGCGGCCAAAGCGCACGTCGCCCTCAACAGTCAGCGTACGGCAGCGCAGGAGCGAGGGTGCGCCGTGCGGAAACCGCAGCCGCATATCTGCAATCAACCCATAGTTGCGTTCATCAAGGCGTACGGCAGGCGCAACGCCCTGCCGCTGGGGCGCGAGCACCATGTGGAAGTCGTCGGTCAACACGAAGGCATCGGACCAGAGCACAAGCAGGTCGCTGTTTTTCTTCACAGGCGCAAAGCGGCCGCGCGGCACCACCAGCGCCTGCGCCCCGGCAAAGATAGAGATTGCCGAGCCCATGGCCGTCTCCAACTGGTAGACGCGAGGCGAGTCGGGCTGCGTCGGGTCCACCGGCTTCTCGTTGCGAATCAGCGGCAGGTCGAGCACGCCGTGGGTGTGGTGCAGCGCCTTGTGCAGCGAGTGCAGGTGAATCCATAGATTGTTGGTGTTGAAGTAGCCGTAACGCTCGATGTCCTGGAAGTCTGCAGCCTCGTTGGGCGGGCACTGCGCCGACTCGCGCAGGATGAGTTGGCCGTCGGGCCGGCGCGCAAGGTGGCCGCCCTTGCTGTCGGCCGGTGTGCGTTCGGCAACCTCCATGAGGAAGGGCACGCCCGACGTCGCGAAGAAGCCGAGGATGCGCGTGTCGATCACCGCGCCCAGGTTGTCGGCATTGCTCACAAAAAGGTACGCGTAGCCTGCATTCAACATTTGGTCGAGCAAGCCCGTAGTCACAAGTGAGGGGTAGATATCTCCGTGGCCAGGCGGGCACCACTCCTTTTCCGGATCGGCGGGCCAGGCAACGGGCGCGAGTCCATCCTTGGCCACCTTGGGCGCCTTGTTCTGCACGAAGCCGAGCGGGAGGTCTTGCTTGAAATCAGGGTAGACAGCCAAGGCAGCCAGGCTGGCGGCCTGGGTGGCGAAGCTGTTCATAAGCAGCAGCGGCAGGCGCAGTCCCTGTTCACGCCGCACATGCAGCACTTGCTGCGCCGTGATGTCAAGGAAGGTGAGACCATCCTTGACAGGCAGCAGCGACTTGGGGCCGTCGAGGCCCATGCCCGTCCCTAAGCCGCCGTTGAGTTTGCAAATGACGATCTTGTCCAGGGCCACGCTGCCGACCTGCTCCATCGCTGCCGGAAGTTCGGCGTAGCGGTGCAGGCCCGACACGGGCTGGGCTTCACTGCCGCTGATGTAGCCCGTGCCACCCGCAAAGAGGTGCGCATAGGCATGGCGGAAGTTGTCGATGACAATTTGCGGCAGACCTGCCTGCACCATCTTCAACGCAAAGGGAGCGAAGGCGACATCAAGCTCGGCGGTCTGGAGATAATGCGCTTCTATCGGCATGGCAGTGAAGATGACTGGTTGACTGGTTGACTGGTTGACTGGTTGACTAGCTAACCTGGAAAGCCGCACAGCGACTATTCGATCTTGAATCTTGAAGTCAGTGATCTGCCGCTTCACCACCCGACGGCGCAGCCATCCTTGCGCGCGTCGCTGCCGGCGCAGAGGACGCCTGTGGCGGGATCGCGCACAATAATCTGTCCGCCGCCAAAGCTTCCCCGGGCAAAGCCATCCACAGGCGCAATGCGGTGGCCGCGGCGTGCCAGCTCGGCCAAGGTGGCGAAATTCCAGCCCTCCTCGACAAGCACAAGGCCGCCCTCCTGGGTCGCGCCCAGCCCGTCGGTGGGGCCGGCCAACTGCCAGCGCGGCATGTCCAGCGCCTGCTGGGGAGTCATCCCCAGGTCCACCATGTTGACCAGCATTTGCAGGTGGCCTTGCGGCTGCATGTAGCCGCCCATTACGCCAAAGCTGGCGTGCAGCGCGCCCTCAAATTCGCCGTCGGCATAGGTCGTCATCGCGGGAATTATGGTTTGATAGGGGCGCTTGTTGGGAGCAAGTGCATTGGGGTGGTCGGGATCAAGCACGAAGAGCGAGGCGCGGTTCTGCAGACTTACGCCCGTGCCCGGCACCACCAGCCCTGATCCGGTGCCCATGTAGAGGCTGTTGATGAAGCTGCACGCGTTGCCCTCGCCGTCCACGGCCGTCAGGTAGACCGTGTCGGAGCCTGCCATGGGGTCGCCCCACGGAACGTTTTGCGCGGCGTGCTCGGGGTGGATACGGGCGCGCCGGCGGTCGGCGTACGCCTGGGAGGTCAACTCATCGAGGGGGATGGGGACAACGCGCGGGTCGCATACCCACTGCTGTGCGTCGGCAAAGCCCAGGCGCATGCACTCGATCAGCGTGTGCAGCCGGTCGGCTTCCGACATCGCCGCCAGATCAAAGCCTGCGGCGATCTGCAGCGCGATGATGGCGGCCAACCCCTGCCCGTTGGGTGGACATTCGTAGAGGCGCAGGCCGCGGTATGCGGCCGAGATCGTCTCATCCCACGTGGAGTGATGGGCGGCCATGTCGGCGGGTGTGATCCAGCCGCCGTAGCGCTGCACGTGCGCGCTCAATTTGTGCGCAAAGTCGCCCTCGTAAATGTAGGATGGCCCCTCAGCGGCGACACCGCGCAGCGTTTCCGCCAGCGTGGGAATGCGCATGATTTCGCCGGGATACGGTGCGCGGCCATCGATAAGCAATTCGTGACCGCTTGGCTGCTCGGGGCCGCGGTCAAAGTCGGGCGTACGCCACGATGGGTCGCGCAGGAGTTTGCCCACCTGCGTGCGCCAGCCAAGGGCAATGAGTTCGCTGACCGGATAGCCCTCCTCCGCAGTCCGGATGGCAGGCGTAAGCACGTCGCCCAACGCCATGCGACCGTGCTGCGCGACCATGTCGGCCCAGCCGGCCACTGTGCCGGGTATGCTCACGGCGTGACCGGTGAAGGTGGGCATGGCCGTATAGCCCAGCGCACGCACGCCCTCAATCAATGCCGCCGCGGGCGCGCGCCCCGAGCCGTTGAGCGCAGTCACCTGGCGCGTGGCCGCATTGTAATAGAGCGCAAAGCAGTCGCCACCGATTCCTGTCGATATCGGCTCGACTACGTTGAGCATTGCGGCGGTGGCCACAGCAGCGTCGGCCGCATTGCCCCCCGCCTTGAGGATGTCGAGCCCGGCCTGCGCGGCAAGCGGCTGGCTCGTGGCCACCATGCCGTGGCGTGCAAGCACATTGCTGCGGCGCGAGCGATAGACGGCGTCGATGTTCATGCGGTGTATCCAGATTGGGGTGTGGTTGAAGTGCGGGAGCCGGCTGTCGGCCATGGCGGCGTGGTCGTCGCTGCAGTCACGATCCTATAGCAGCCGGGCGCGTGGGGCAAATCGGCTTCGGGAGTCGTTGGCTGGTGGACTGGGCGACTGGTTGACTGGTTGACTGGTGGACTGGGTGACTGGTGGACTGGGCGACTGGGTGACTGGTTGACTGGTGGACTGGTGGACTGGTGGACTGGTTGACTGGTTGACTGGTGGACTGGTGGACTGGTGGACTGGTGGACTGGGCGACTCAGTGACTGGTTGACTGGTAATGGGCGCGCATTCATAAATGATGCGTCGGTTACCACTTACCAGTCACCCAGTCGCCCAGTCCACCAGTCAACCAGTCCACCAGTCCACCAGTCCACGATTCCGCACTGCCCACTGCCCGCTGTCCGCCGCCCACTGTGGGCAAATTGTCATCGCCCACGCCATACCGTATACTTTCACTCTGTATGGGATTCATTATTGAGGCAGTGGCTACCTACGCAGCCTACATTTACGCACTCTGCGGCCTGGTTGCGCTGTACCACATCTACAAGGTGTGGCTGGTGCGCTCCGAGCGACGGCAGGCAGTCTTTTCGCTCGAACGCGAGAAGGCCATGCGCGAGCTTTTCGGCATTTTCTATGTCGCCATGCTCCTCGTCGGCCTCATGGGCGTTACCTATTTTGTCAGCACGACGCTGGCACAGGCTGTCGAGCCCATTGTCGCCGAATCGCGCAGCCCGCAGCCCAACCTGCCCTTTATGCCTACGCCCACCACAACGCCGTTGCCGATTACGCTTACGCCGGTCGTCAATGCGGTTGTCTCGTTGCCAACGCCGACGGCGCCCGCTACGGGCACGGTTAGCGCCGACACCACTGTGCAATTGACTGCCGAAGCGAGCCCTGCGCCCGAAACGCCTACACCCGTGCCCGCCGCGCCCGCCGCTTCGTCGCCCGCTTGTGGCGACCCGCGCGCTGCCATCTCCAGTCCCGGCAACGGGCAGACTGTCAGTGGCGTCATCAGCATCCAGGGCACGGCCATGCACGAAAGCTTCCAGTACTATAAGGTGGAGTTCGCACCTGGCGCCAATGCCTCGGGCGGATTCGTCTACCTGGGAGGCGGAAACAGCCCTGTGCAAGGCGGCGTGCTGGCAAATGTGGATACCGCCGCACTCGGCCCGGGTCAGTGGACGCTGCGCCTCGTCGTCGTTGACCAGACCGGCAATTTCCCGGATCCGTGCGCCGTCACCATTTCCGTGGGGGGCTAACAGCGCCCTGTTGTGTGCCACAGCAGGCCGTCGCCTGTCCATAACCTGTCGCCCGTTGACTTTCGCTGACATCGTCGCATCTCTCATCGCAAGCGAGCGCGTCCCGGGGCCCTTATCATGCTGAACCGATCCAGGCTGTATATCCTTGTCTCTTCGCTGCTCGGCCTGCTCATTGTGAGCATGATTGTCTACCTGATTGGGCTGGCGCGCGGACGCGGCGAAGTTGAGACAGCAGTGGCCACGGCGCAGGCGCAAATGCAGTTGGCGCAACTGGGCGCAACCGATACGCCCAGCGCCACCCCCACCCACACCGAAACACCCACCATTACGCCCACGCCCAGCGAGACGCCCACGCCAACCGCCTCGCCCACGCCTTCACCGACGCCCGCTTCGCCCGAAGAGTGGGCGCAGCGCTTCCGCGAGCGGGCGGTTGATGGCCTCTATGCCATCACCGGGCTGGAGTTCACCTCCGAACGCGCCGCAGCGCTGTTACGCAGCGTCGCCCAGGAGCAGTTCCTGATCTTTGCCCCTGTCTCATACAGTAAACTCTCGGATGCGCCGTGGGCCGCGTTGGTTGTGCCGCGCACGCCCGAAGGCCAGGCCCTGCCCATGCTCTTCTGGCAGGACGCCAACGACCAGAACAAGGTGCGCGGCCAGGTCCTGCTCGAACTCTTTGCCGGCGCGGACGCTGAACCCTACGCCGCGCTGCGTCCCGGCGTTCAGCAGGGCATTCTGCGCACGGACCCGCAGGGCAGATTGCACGCGCTGCTGGTCGAAAGGCCGGAAGCAGCGGGACGCCTGCCCGTTTACCTGCTTGCTCAACCTGCCCCGGCGGCTGATTTTGCGCTCGTTTGGAACAGCATGAACGAGCCGCTTTGGTCCGTAGATGCGCAGGAGAGCAGCCTGTCGCTGCTGGAGAACGACAGCAATTTTCTGCCCGATATGGTGGTGGATGGCACACTGCCCGCCGGCGGCGACCTGCGCGGCGTTGTGCGTGCGCCCGGCACCTTCGTCGAGCAAGCCCCCTTTGCGCGCCAGTGGGCCAACAGCCGCTGGACGCCTGCCACCTTGGGCGACCTGCGCGCGGGCGGTTCGGTCTCAGGCTACAGGCTGCAGGGGGCCGGGCTGCGCTCGTCACCCCTTACCTCCATGGCGCAGATCATCGCCCTCCTGCAGGCCGGCTCGGTGGATACGGCCCTCACCTATGCCACACGCCTGGACATCGTGCAGCAGGCATTTGACCTCGGCCTTGCCCAGCCAGGCTGGTGGATGGGCCAATACCTCGACGACTCGGGACGCCCAACGGGCACGGCAGCAGTGACCTCGCGCCTGCGCTTCTTCGACAATGGCGACCGCGCCCGCACCTTCGATGCTGCGTTTGATCTGGACGACAGCGGCTTCTACCGCCTCGCCGCGATTCAGCAAACCGGCGCGTTCGATGGCGACCTCGTCACGCCCGCTGCACCGTTGCCAACACTCACCGCGACGACCGAAGCAACGATTGCGGCGACAGCCAGCGCCGGCGGCGCCACCCCTGCCGGCGCCACCGTTGCGCTGCCCACCCCATCGCCTACCCCGCTGCCTGCGGGCGCACCCACGCCGACGCCCACTCGAACATCCACACCCCTGCCGCAGCCAACAGGCACGCCCACCAGCACGCCCGCGCCCACGGCCTCGCTCGAGCCGACGGCGACCACAACAGCCACCGAAACGCCTACGCCTACGGCGACCCCCTATTACCTGCCCACCATCGCCGAGGACGAGGCGGCGCTGGTTACAGGAACCACCTTCGTCACCGAACCGGCGCGCCTGCGTGCGGGGCCGGGGACTACCTTCCCGGTAATCATTCCCGTGGGCAACGATCTCGGCGTCGGGCTCTTCGGCATGACAGAAGATGCGGCGTGGTACCTGATCCGCGTTGACGAGCCCGGCCACCCCAACCGCGGCCAACTGGGTTGGATGTTCCGCGACCTTGTTTCCACCGAAGGCGACCTGGCCCAGTTGCCGCTCTACCAGGTGGATGGCACACCGCTCACGCCTGAAGTGGCGACGCTCGCAGCAAGTACGCCGCTTCCCGGCGCAGCCGAAAGCACGCCCACGGCCACAATGCCGGCCAGCCCCACACCGCTGGTCACGCCTGAAGTCTCACTGCCCAATTTGGTAGCGCCCGCCGCCGCCGAAGCGCCTGAGCCGGAAAGTGACGAGACAGTGGCGACCATCACCGGCGAGCAGTTGCCGGCCAATCCACTGGAACCTATCCCCGCGGTAGCGACCGACGGCGCCGCGTTCCGCTTTGGCGCAGAGAGCGCATCACTGCAGATTTGGAGCGGCGCGGTGGGCGAGGAATCCGGGCGCTGGCTGCCCGCCGCCGGCGAAATGCTGTGGCCGGGGACGATCGTCCACCTGCAACTGGCAACTGAACTGGGCGAAGGCAACGAAGACGCGCCACCGATTTCAGCAGAGCGTGTGCGCATTGTGGCCGCGCCACCGGTGGCGCGCGTGCAGATTGAGGACGGCGCGGCGCTGGCCGAGGCCGTAGCTGCCGGGGATGCCGTCGCACTTGTGGGTGACGGCGCGGGCGCAGGCGTCAACCTGCTGCGCACAAACGGCGCCATTGACGGATTGTGGCCCGACGGCGCGACGGCAGCGTGGCTCAACGGCAACCCCGCGCCCGGTTGGGCCATTTCGCTACGCGCACTCGCCTACGGCCAGGGGGGCTTTATCTGGCTGCGCGACGACGGCAGCGGCCTGCGTATTCTTGCCCAGCCCTGGTTTGCCATCAGTGGCATTGCAGGCGACGCATATACCGGCCTTTGGTGGATAGAGCGCCCAGAAGTGGGAACGGGTACTTGGGAGGTGTGGAACTGGAACCCCGCCACGCAGCAGATTGTGCGTGTTTTGGCAGGCAGCGCCGACATCTTCAGTAGCGCATCGCCGCTGGTGAGCGACACGCTGGCGCCGGTTCTGCTTACCGTGCGCCCCGCCGAGCCGGGCAACGCGGCTGCCGTTTCGCTCTTTATGGACACTAGCGACACGATTACGCAGCAGTTCAACCGCGGCCTCTTCCGCCTGGCCCTGCAAATCCCGACGGATGGCCCCAGCACGCTCGACGGCGCACCCCGTCTCGTGCTCGCGCCGGGGGCCTACCAGAGCCCGCTGGCTGTGAGCCCGGACAATACACGTCTCGCGTACAGTGTGTACGATGCCGACCAGCCCAGCCTTACGGCAGGGCAAATTCGGCCGCCCAATCGCGTCAAACTGCTCACGCTGGAGGGGCGCGGCAGCAGCACTATCCGCACCATCTATCAAACCGAGACGCGCCTCGAATTTATTGCGCCTCTGCTGACCTGGCAGGACAACGAGACGTTGCTCACGGCACGCAGCCGCTTTGGCGCCACGGGCACGATTGGGCTGGACCTCTTTGGGGCCGTCTGGATTCAGTTGCCGGCAAGTGATGCGGCGCTTTCGCCCTCCGCCATCAGCGCGCGCGTGCCTGCCAATCAACGCCTGCTGGACCTCACCGGCTGCCGCGCTGACCAGAGCGCACTGCTTGTTCTGCTCGATAACGACGGCTCGCTGGGCTATGACCGCTGGTCTACCATTGAGGCCCCGGCGCGCACTTTTACGGCGCCCAACAACTTGACGCGCGCCTTCGTTTGCTGGCGCAATCCCGCGCCGTGAATCCCTTGCAACCGCCCCTTTGGAGCAATACGTGGGGGCACTTTGCCACGTGGGGTGACGTTCCCTTTGCGCTGCTGGGGCTGCTGTTGTGCGCTCTACTGATTCTATGGTGGCGACAGCAATCCGGCCGCTGGTTCAGCGTGACGGTGGGCGCGCTGCTGGCCGCTTTGCTGCTTGCGATTGCCTCGTTCTTCATCTTTGTAGTGCCTCCCCACTTTGCCGGCTGCCCTACCGGCTGCACAGGTTGGCGCGGCTATCCACTGCGCATGGCGCTGGTCCGGCTCGACGGCCAAAGCGAAGTGGCCGCCCTGGACTTCGCGCTCAACCTGCTCATGCTCTGGCTGCTCATGCTGACAGCCAGCGTAGCCTGGCGGATCCTGGCCGAGACTCTGCAAATGGAGACGCGAGGCCGCCGCTGGCGCACGCTTTTCATTCTCTTCTTCGTACTTCTCCCCTGGGCGCTGCTGCCGCGCATTCTCAACCCGCCGCAGCCGCAGGTGCTGGGGGAAGATATGCGCCTTGCCAACAACGCCCTGCGCGCAGCCGAGTTCACCTACGGGATCACCGGCGTGTGGGTGCAGCGCCTCGCGGTTGAGGATGTGCGCCGCAACGCGCCCAGCGGACAGGAGGCGCTCACTGCCGAGCGCAGCGCGTCGGGCAATCAGGTATGCCTGCGTGCTTACACTTACTTCTACATTCCGTGGCAGCGTTACCGCATTGGTCTCGACCCCAATGGCGCGTCGCCACTTAGTATGGTCCCGGTGCCGCTGCGCGGTTCGTGCTGGTAGGCAAAATGCCAGGCGCCACCCAATTGAGCGGTCCTGCCTGCTGCCCCGCTAACTCGTGCCCTTTGCCATTCCACCGCGACAGCGCATCACTCTCACGTGCCCGCATGCTGAGTGCAATGACAGGCACTCGGATGCCGGTATTGTCCTAACCGGCAATGTTGCCTGCCGCGGAGATACTGCCCTTGTCCTGGCGCAATGCTGCGCGCACGGCACCCTAGAATGGGTGCATTTCTGTTTGGTGGCGCGCAGAGCAACCGCACCCCCCAAGAACGGGCAGGTTGCGCGCTGTCGGTCCGCAATGTAGGATAACGGCGGCGCGTCAGCAAGCTGGTCCAGCAATCTTCCTGCTCTGCCCGCACAGACAACCGAGAGCCATTCGCATGGAGGCGTTGCGTGAACCCGTACCCGATCCATACCAAAGGCGACGGAAAGCGAGTGCGCGCGTTTGCGCTCGCCTACGCACTCGTCCTTGGCATTGGTCTGCTCGCCGGCTATCTTGCGCCACCTGCCCTCTACGCTGCCGCCCCGGACCAGGGCGCGGCGCCGCTGCCCACCGTCCCCGCCGAAGACCTCAACCGCGTTCGCCAGGCAGGCAAGATCGTCGTCGGCACCTCGGCCGACTACGAACCCTTTGCCTTCTACAACAACAGCTTTGCGCTGGATGGCTTCGACATTCGCCTGATGCAGGAGATTGGCCAGCAACTGGGCGTGGCTGTCGAGTTCAAGACCTTTGCCTTCGCCGGCCTGCTCGACGCGCTGCGTCTGGGCCAGGTGGATGCCGCGATTGGCGCGATTTCCGTCACGCCCGCGCGTCAGGCTAATGTGGACTTCAGCAATGTCTACTACATAGACGATTCAGCCGCGCTGGTGCGCGTTAATTCCGCTCTAATCCTCAAGCAGGTCAGCGACTTCGCCGGCGTCAAGTTGGGCGTCGAGGCCGGCACCACCTACCAAACCTGGGCGCAGCAGCGGCTTGTGGACACCGGCATTATCCGCCAGCAGGACCTGCTCCCAATGAACAGTGTCAACGACACCATCACGGCGCTGCGCAGTGGTGTCGTGGATGTTGTCGTGCTGGGCAGCCTGCCGGCTTCCTCGCTGGACCGCCGCTACACCGATATCAGGCTCGGCGGCGCCGGTATCAGCAGTGAACAATTCGGAATTGCCGTGCGCAAAGGCTCCAACCTGAGCGAACCGACGAACCGTGCGCTGATTGCTCTCCAGGCCAATGGGCGCTACGCTGCGCTGGTGGCGCAATACCTGCGCGGCGAGACCCCGCCCACGCCGGGCGGAGACACCGGGCTCATCCCCTTGCCGCCAGTGGCCACGGCTCTACCGACGGTGACGCCAACGCCACCGGCCGCCTCTGCTCCCGTGTCTCCTACGGCCACCATCCCCCCCAGCGCCACGGCAGTCCCTGCGCCTGCAGCCACTGCCACACTGATCCCGCCCACTGCCACGACGCTGCCGCCCACTGCCACGGCATCGCCTACAGCTTTACCCTGCGTCTATGGCTCGGCCTTTGTGCAGTACCTGACCTTCGACGACAGGAACATGACCGCGCCGCCGCAGATGATTCCCGGGCTATCGTTCGACAAGTCATGGCGCATCCTGAACTCGGGCAATTGCCCGTGGGCGCCCGATTTCGCGCTCTTCTACGTAAGCGGCAATCGCCCCGAAGCGTCCATGGATGGCCGCCCCGTGCCCGTGGGCCGTGTCGTCCTCCCCGGCCAAACGGTTGACCTGACGGCGCACCTGATTGCGCCCAGTTCCCATGGTGTCTTTCAGGGCCTCTGGCAGATGCGCAACAACCTGGGCAATTTCTTTGGCGAAACCGTGTGGGTTTGCATTGACGTGCCCAACCCCAACCCGCCCACGCCCACGCCCATTCCTCCCACGCCCCTGCCCGCCCCCACAGCCACGCCCGGCCCTGTGGGCTGGACGGGCAACCCTAATCTGCGTGCCGACAGTCAGTGGGTCAATCCCGGCCAGTGCACCAACATCCGCTGGGATGTGGATGGCGTGAACGCAGTCTTCTTTGTCGATGGCGGCAACGTCATGGGCAAGGGCGGCCACGATCTCCAGAGCGTCTGCCCACCCTTTACGCAAACTTTCGAGTTGCGCGTGATCACACTAGACAACCAGACGCAATCCTTCTTCATACCCATCAATGTAGCGAGCGCGCCGCCGCCCTTCACTATCAACTTCTGGGCCGACCGCACGGAAATTCGGCGCGGCGAATGCACCACCCTGCGCTGGGATGTGCAGGGCGTACGCGCGGTCTTCTATCAGGACCAAGGGGTGTCAGGCGTCAGTTCAAACCAGGAGTGCCCGGGCAGCGGCCGCACCTACCGCCTGCGCGTCGTGCGTGTGGACGGCGTTGAGGAGCGGCGCGAAGTATTCGTTCGAGTCATCCAGGATGGGGGCGGCGGTGGCGGCGGCCGGTAGACGCCTGACGAATAGTCGCCGGACCCTTCCGCACGCAGCATGAACAACTGGACTACAACAAGAACGGCGCGCCCGTGTCGGCGCGCCGTTCTTGCTCTTCCTGCACCGCCCGTTACTTACCTTTCTCCTCGCCAGGCGCAGTCTTGCTGTCGGCATTCGGCTCCGGTTCATCGCCCGACCACGCAACCGCACACGTGGCGCCCGACCGCACGCGCACGTCGTCGAAGCGTATGCCGCTCACCAGTGATTCATCGGTGGTTGCGCTGAAGGTGATGTCAATGGTCTTGCCGGCAAGGTCGCTCAAGTCAATCGAGTCGTTGTGCCAATCGCCATCGTAGGTGGATGTGCACAGCGGATAGAAGCCGTCGCGCACCACCTTGCCGCCTGACTTCACCTGCACCCTCCCGTAGTCGATGTCGCAGGCGCCCTCGCGCGACTGAATGTAGTACCAGTAGGAAAGCATCGCACCGGCGTTTTTTGGTACAGTCAGCCGCTGCGTGATGGCGGCCTTTTCGTCGTCGGCTCCGCCCAGCCATGCCACGTAGGCGCCTGTGCGCGGATAAGCCCATGCGACACAGCTATAGTCGTGGCACATGAGGTCAAAGCCGTTTGACGATTGCTCTTTCCAGACTGTCGCGCCCGACTCAAAGCCGCCGTTGAGCACCACGTCGGTGCAAACAAAGGGTGGCGACGTGGTGGTGAACTGGTTGAAGAGCAGCCGGTTGGGTGAGCCGACGTCAATTGCCGAGAGGCGCCCCGTGGTGGAGGCGTTAACCAGCGCAGCAGTCACCTGGGCCGGTGTGGCGCTGGGTTTGCCGGCGAGATAAGTTGCTGCCACACCGGCGACATGCGGCGACGCCATCGAAGTGCCCGACAGGTATTTATAGGCGTTGTTGCCATCATTGGAGGCCGAGATGATCCTTGATCCCGGTGCAAAGATGTCAACACATGTGCCATAATTCGAGTAGGGGCTGCGCCAGTCACCCGGGTCAATCGCGCCCACAGTGATCGCGGCGGCCACGTCCGCAGGCGTGTAGAAGCAGGCATTGTCATTCACATTGCCCGCCGCCACGACATAGGTGATCCCCGTCAGAATCGACTTTCGCACCGCACTTGCGAGCGCAAACGAACTTTCGCCGCCCAGACTCATGTTGGCCACAGCCGGTTTGATGGCGTTCTTTGTCACCCAATCCACGCCGGCAATGACCATGGCATCACTGCCGCTGCCGCACGCATCCAGCACGCGCACGGGGTGGATGGTGGCCGCGCGCGCGACGCCAACCGTGCTTCCGGCAATCGTGCCTGCCACGTGCGTGCCATGGCCCATACAGTCGTCAACACCGTTGCCGTCAAGGACACTGGTGAAGCCCAGGCCGATGCGGCTCCCGAATTCAGTGTGCGTTCTGAGCACACCTGTATCAATCACGTAGACGTGCGCGCCTGCGCCACTGGCCGTGAAACGGAAGCGGCCGTCAAGGGTGAGGTCGCGCTGATCGATGCGATCGAGACCCCACGCGTAGTTAGCCGCCGCGCCGTCCGCCAACTGTGGTGCGACCTCTGCGGTGGGGACAGTGGCCTCGGGCGCGACGCGAATGACGCGATTGGGCTCAACCGCCGCCACACTTGGGTTGGCCTCGAGCGCGACCACCGCCTCAGGCGTGAGGATGGCTGCAAAACCCTCCAGCGCGCTGTCATAGGTGAAGAGGAGTTCGCCGCCGTAGCGCTGCACCGTAGTGACTGCGAAGTCGGCCGCCGTCATGGCGTCACCGGCGGCGGCGCGTACGTCATTCTCCTCGAGCGTCACGATGTATTGGTCGGGGATCACGCTACCCGCGGCAGGTAGGGCGGCGGCATCTGCGGTGCAGACGCAAACGGGGACTGCTTGTCTGCGCACCGCAGGCATGTACGCCTTGCTTGCTCCTGGGACTGGTGCATCCTGCGCCTGGGCAGGCAGGAAGGTCGCCACCACCAGTCCCAGGGTAAGGCAGAGTGAGAGCGCGAGCCACGCACGTGAGCGCATTATGTCCGTCCTTTCGCAAGCTGAATCAAACGCGCGAGGTTTCGCGTGGTACATGGAGCAGCGACAGGACGATGCACTGCCTCAGTGGCAAATAGCGGGAGAGTGCCGCTTGCGTGGCACTTCCCATTCCACCCCCAATTGCTGCAGCGCAATGGTCGATTTCTGAGCACCCCTCCATGCGACGCACAGAACCACGCCGCCCACTCCTCAGGCGTTGGCCAACAGCGCCTTGGCCACGCGCGCGGCGCTACCGGCGTCGGCGGCATAGCCGTCTGCACCGATCTGTTTGGCATAAGCCTCGCTCACGGGCGCACCGCCAACCACAACCTTGAGACCGTCGCGCAGTCCTGCCACTTCGAGCGCGCGAATGGTTGTGCCAATCGCAGGCATTGTCGTTGACAGCAGTGCGGAGAGGCCCAACAGTGCAGGTCTGTGCTCCTGCACGGCCTCAACAAAACGCATGGCGTCTACATCCACGCCCAGGTCAATCACCTCGAAGCCGGCTCCCTCCATCATCATCCCCACAAGGTTCTTGCCAATGTCGTGAACATCGCCGGCCACGGTGCCAATCACGAGTGTTCCCGCACTTGTGCTTTGATCGGTGATCAAATGGGGGCGCAGCACCTGCACTACGCTCTGCATCGTCTTGGCCGAGATGAGCATCTCGGGGACGAACTTCTCACCCTGCTCAAACTGAAGACCCACCTCATCCATGGCCGGTATGCACGCATCCTGCAGAATGGTGTCTGCGCTGATGCCCGCATCGAGCCCTGCCTGGGCGTGGCCCGCCGCCTCGCGGATCTTGCCGTCGAGTACAGCTTCAAATATGGTGTCGAGAATTTCGTCGTTTTCAGTCACTTCATCTTCTCCTCAACGTTTTGCGCAGGCAGGGGCCGTGCGCTTGGTATCGCAACTCTTGTTATTACAGGTCCGTATGGTCACCCCTGCACTGCATGCACCAATGCCCAGAAGTTTTCCAGCGGTGTGTCGGCCTGCACGTGGTGCGTGGGCGCGCAGATCCAACCGCCGCCCGCGCCGATGGTGGCGCGGCGCGCTGCCACCTCGCTGCGCACGTCTGCGGGCGTGCCGAAGGGGAGCGTATTCTGCACGTCGATGGCGCCAAAGAAACTCAGGCTGTCACCGTATTCACTCTTGAGGCGGGCCGGGTCCATGCTGTCCGGCTGAATCGGATTGAGGACATCCACGCCAATCTCGATCAAATCAGGGATAATCGGGTAGATGGAGCCGTCCGAGTGGTATGCAATTGTGATGTCGGGGCGAATCGCGCGCACTTCAGCAATCAGCGTGGCCATGCGCTGCTTGAAGAAGGTGCGCCAGGTTGCAGGCGATATCAACATGTTCCTCTGGCTGCCTACGTCGTCGCCGAGCCAGATCATGTCCACGCCGCGCGCCGCCATCTGGCATGCCACCGCCTTGTGGTAAAGGTAGGAAATCTCCAGAATCTCCTGTGTCAGTTCCGGCTCCATGAGGAAATCCAGCAACATCTGTTGGAAGCCGCGCAGCGCCCAGCCCGTCTCGAAGATGGTGCAGTGGAGGCGGCCGATCATGTAGTAGTCGGCCCCATACTCGGCCAACATCCGCTCCAGATTCACATAGAGCTCCGGGCGGTCAGGGTCGGGCGGCTGGTAGGTTGCGAGCGCTGCCGCATCGGCCAGGGGATGGCACTTCATCTCGGTGAAGAAGCCGGGTCCCCAGGGCGTGGCGTAGTTCTTGGTGGCCCACACCACGCCCCATTCGTCCGTATAGGGCTTTGTGTCCAAATAGTAATTCGTCACCCAGCCCACGGAGCACTGCAGTGCATCCTGTCCGGTGGCCATTTCCAGATCATAACCGTTCCATCGCCCATTGTGGGGGTCATGCAAGTCGATGGGCGCAAGACCCAGGTCGGCGCGCAGGCGGGCGGCAAACTCCGGCACGAAGGTAGCCTGAAAGGGCGGCCTGTCGGGGGCTTCATGTGCAAGCGCCATTTCGACGCGTTCACGGGGCTTCATGCTGATCCTCCTGGCGTGGGTGGCGGGGCGCGCCTGCAAGTGTGCAGTGATTCAACCGGCGCGCCGGCGCGCGCCGTACAGAACTATGCACGATTGTACACTCCTGTGCGTCGGGCCGTCACCTGTCAACCTGGGCGATTGTAGGCGGATTCGGCTTTGGGTTCATTGGGGCCCAGTCCGCTGGAGAGGCAGGTAGACCCGGTAGCATGGAGATGCCGCCCCTGGAGTCAGTACCTCCGAAGAGCAGGGGCGCGGGAGCGGGACGGGAGTGCGTGTGGGAGGCGCTGGTGTGGTTGGCACCGATGTGCTGTGGCTGAAGACCAACAATTCTCCGCCATTGCCCTCAACCACAATTTTACCTTCGGCGACATAGGTGTAGCGGGGGAGAAATCCGGCGCTGTATGCAGTACCCGCGACATTGTTGCTGCCGATGCGCCATCCCGGTGGATCGGCAACGTCCCAATAACCCCACCAGCCGGGGCCGTCGAAGTACCTTCCCCCGTCCGTGACATAGCTGAGTCCGCCGCAGTCTACGGCAGCCCGATGCGTCGTTGCGTTCATGGCGCCGCACGCTTTCGTGGCGCGCACAATCGGAGGAAGCCTGGTTGTGATAATCGGAGACTCCTTGGTCCGACCGAGCCCAGCCGATCGATTCGTGATGACTTGCCCAATAACTGCCGCCCAATGCGAATGAAAGAGCGTGTTCCCGGCGACCGAGATCGGATTCTGTTCGTCGATGATCTCCTCAGGGCCGTAGGTTTCGACAAACCGCAAATCTCCTGCTGTCAACCCGGGCACCGTCGCATCATCAAGAACCATTTCACCCATGTGCCCAGACCAACGAAAATCGCCGTCGTGCTGCCCGTTGCGGAATGGGATGTAGGCGACTTCCTTTCCGTCCGCCAGCGTCTTCACGACGGGTTGAGTACCCATCACGCCCTGGGCTTCGCCCTTGGCATAGTCCTCGGTTGATCCATAACCCACAATGGGGATGAATGCCTTGGCGCCGCTATCCAGGTCCAGGGCGAAGAGGTTCTGCCACTTTGGGTTCTGCTCCAGCCAGGCTTTGTTCTCTTCTTTGGATGTGCTCCATTTGCCCTCATCAGGTCCTTCAAAGAGTGCCTGGTGGGGCAGTTGCATGCGGAGGAGCACAATGCCGGCCGCGTCGGCTACCACTGGCCAGGCCAGATCGAATTGACTGCCCAGATAGGTGCCGGCCACTGTTTCCTGCGAGGCGCCGCCAGGCGCGTTGGGCGAGGGTTTGACCCGCCATTCTCGCGTTCCGTCGGCGTTGTTGACAGCATGGACATAGAGGTCATCGGTGGCATAGAAGATCGTATCGCGCGTGGCTGAGTATGAAGGCGGCGTGGCTATGGTCGAGCCGGCGGCATAGACCCAAGCGGAGGTCATATCACGGCTGTCCACTTTGTGGAGTCTGCCATCGTCAGACACGGCGTATACATAGGTATTGACGACAAGGATGGCTTTGTTGATCGGGCTGCCGGCGCTGTAGCTGCCGGCGACTTTGCCTTCGTCGGCATTGATCTTGTAGAGAGTGCCGTCGGTCCCGCCTGCGTAGACGTATCCGCCGGCATAGGCGGGGGCCGCTGTGAAGGCCGCCGCCTCCATATGCCACAACTGATTTCCAGTGGACAGGTTGAGTGCATACAAGCCGTGTGAGCCCGCAGGTACGAAGACCTTGTTGTCGGCGGCAATGGTCCGGGCTTCTCTGGGCGCGTCGTAGAAGTGATTGCCGGCGCCGCCGTTTGCATCAGGTCCATTCCAGGACCAAAGAAATGTCCACGGGGATAGAGGTTCTTCAGAGGTGTAGCCTGTGCGCTGTGCGTTGCCGGCATCCTGCGGCCATGCGGTGGCTGCTGCAGGCGAGTTGAGAGGCAGTAATGCGGTTAACAGGAAGGGAGAGAGGATGATGAGAAGGGGAAGCGGGCTGCTGTTCAGTTTCATGCGCAGGTTCCGGGAATAGGCACTTCCATCCATACGTCTGTGTAGGTTAGCACGGCGCCCAACGGCTGGCAAGAGCGCCCCTCTCGCGGTCGCAGGGCAATCGGTCCTGGGAGCCCGTCCTGTGGGTGCGCTCGCGCGCTCGAACAGTCCAGCATGGCTGGCTGATGCTCTGGTACTTCCCGCTACGCACAACTCGAATGCCACGCGCATTAACTGTTCGCGTTGCATGGTGCACTGCTGTTACAATCGACCCATGCACAAACCATCGATGCGGTCGACCTCACAGGCCGTTGTGCTGCTGGCGCTGGCGCTCGTTGCCTTGCGAGCCCACAATGCCGCTGCAACCGCACCTGCACGCCAACCTCAGGCCGGTGAGACACCCACATCGGCACCGGCGCCCGCTGGCGCTGCACCCACGCCCATGCCCATAATCGGCAGCGACGAGCCCCTTGTTGTGAGCGACGGCCTGCGCATCTACGGCATGACATTGGGGCCGAGCAACGCCTACCTCATCGAAACCAAGGAAGGGGTAACGCTGGTCGACGCAGGCATGCCCACCTCGGCGCGCAAGGTGGAGCGCAAGCTCGAGGCCATCGCTCGGCCCGGCGAACTTTGCCAAATCTTCATCACGCATGCCCACGTCGATCACTACGGCGCAGCGGCGGCCCTGCGCAAAAGCACCGGCGCGCCCATCATCGTTCATGAAGATGACGCCGAACCTCTGGCCCTGGGGCGCACGGTTCTGGGCAGCGTGCGCAACTGGGAATGGACCCGCCTGCCTCTGCCCGTGGTCGAGCGCATGATCAAGATTCAGCCCACGCCGGCGGACCGCACCGTGACCAACGGTGAAGTCATCTCCGACTGCGGCCTCGATGCAACAGTCCTGTCCACGCCCGGCCATACGCCGGGCTCTGCCTCCTTGCTCGTGCGCGATCCTTCCACCGGCTACACGTACGCGTTCGTGGGCGATCTTCTTTCCACAACAGGCGGGCTCAAAGCGCAGAGTTCGTATGCGCAGGACTGGTCGCAAATCAGCTTGAGCGTCGACGAACTGCGCGCTGTGCTGCCGCAGCTCGTCTTTCCCGGCCACGGCTCGACCGTGATTACACAGAGTGAATTGGTCAACATAATCGTGACCGGCCCCGCGGCGCACTGAGCGCACGCACCCGTCCAGCGCCCACTATTTCGGAGGAAATCGCCCATGAAGAGAATCATATGGATGGCCTTTGCGCTCATCGCGCTGTTGCCGGCTGCAGCGTGCAGCGGCCCGGCCCGCGACGCGCCCCCGGCCAGCGCAGACAATACCACTCCACAGGTGGTTGTCTATCGTTCGCCTACCTGAGGTTGCTGTGGCGACTGGGTTTCGTACATGGAGGAAAACGGCTTTGACGTAGAGGTGAAGGATACGGATGACTTCGCCGCCGTCAAGCGCCAGTACCAGGTTCCTCCCGATCTCCAGGCATGCCACACAGCCATCGTTGATGGCTACATTGTAGAGGGCCACGTACCCGCGGCCGATGTGACGCGCCTGCTCCAGGAGCGGCCCGACATCGTCGGCATTGCAGTGCCCGGCATGCCGCTTGGCTCGCCGGGCATGGAAGCTGACGCTCTCTCTGCCGAAGCGTATGATGTACTCACCTTCAATGCGCGCGGCGAAACTACGCTCTGGGCGCACCACGAGCCCGGCGACTGAACTTGACTGATACCGCTATGGACTTGCCAACAACTTCGTCCTGCCGGAAGTGGCCTGTGCCATGACCATCGCGGTGCGGCGCTTCGAGGTAGGGTCGGCGGACGGAGCCGAGATTGCGCATGAGTTCGCCGGCACCATGCGCCGGTTCGGGCCGCTCACAGTCGAAATCGAGAATCGCGTTCGCTAAGTGCTGCATCCTGCAAGTACGTCGCGGATTCGTAGCGGCGGCTTCAGCCGCCGTTCGTCTTTGTCACGGTGCGATTGGTCAGTACGGCAGCTAAAGCAGCCGCTACGAAAGACCGTCTCGCTTGCAGGATGCAGCACCAAGTGCTCCACACCAAAGAAGCGAGGCATCAAGTGACGATACTCTCTGACTACACGCAAGATTAACAGCAGATCTTGCTGCGCAGCATGAGCGCAGCGGCGGTCGCCATTTCCGCCGCCAGCCCTGGACGCGGTTTCGATACCGCCGGCGACGGTGTAGCCGCCGCCGAATTTGTGCTGGGCAGCGAAGGCGCTTATCTGGATAATACGCTCATCGGCTCTATCCTCTATGAACTGAACCGGCGCGCCAGGGCCGACGAAGCCTTCCCCAGCTTCACCGATCAGGTCGAGAGCGCAGACGCGTTGCCCAACGCGCTGGATGCGTTGCGTGACGTGGCGCCGCTGCTTGCCGCCAGGAGCACGCCCGACGAGAGCAGCGACTTCCGCGCCTGGCTGGTGGGCATTGCCACGCATACCGCCGAGGCGGGCAAGGAGGGTGGCAACTTCATGGGCTGGGGCGACCGGCAGGTGAACGATGCCGAGCGCGCCATGCTTGCGCAGTTTGCCGAAATTCTGCAGGTGACTCTCTGATGTGATGGCGCCATGCGCCATGGGCATGCCCTGCAATTTTTTTCGCGCGACGTAATGATTTTGCACGGCTGGGAGCCTTTGACGCGCGCATCTGCAGCATTTGCGCGCAATGCCTGCGACGGTGACGCTACAGGTGGTGTTGCCGTTGCAATTTGCGCAACAAAACGTTGACAAACGCCATTTCGGGGAGTATATTTTCTTTGCAAGATTTTGTGAGTTCTGACTGAAGTGCTGATGAGCGCTGCCCAGACCTCCGCGTCTGTGCAGCGTTTTCTGATGCTGACTAACAGTACGGGGACCTCCACGATCTTGTCGTGTATTCCACCGGCCGCGCTGCACGCCTTCCGGGCAGGCGCGACCTACCATGCAGGGTGAGGAACGAGGGTTTCCCAGATGAGTCAGCAGAATGTGACCGGCACAGTCAAGTGGTTCAACGATCAGAAGGGCTTTGGCTTCATTTCCGTCGAAGGCGGCAAGGATGTCTTCGTCCACCAGTCCGCGATTCAGAGCCAGGGGTTCCGCACGTTGGCCGAAGGCGAGCAGGTGGAGTTCCAGATCGTGGCTGGCCCCAAGGGCCCGGCCGCCGCGAACGTGCGCAAGATCGGCCGCTAGTCAGTCCACAAAGCCAAATACAGAAGTGCGGGGGAAGCAGGCATACCTGCTTCCCCCGCACTTCTGTTTGTGCCCCCGTGCCCTCTTGCGATGCCTGCATGCGTAGGCTACGCGCTGTCAATGTGCATGTCATCCGGGGCGTGGCCGAAGGCCGCGAGGATCATGCCACAGAGGCTTTGGACGGACTTGGCGGACTGGTTCATCTCGAGCCAGAAGCCTGTGTTGCCAATCTCTTCAGGCGAGTGGAGCCCCTCCGTTGTTGCGCGCATATACTGCCTGCTCCGGCCTCGGATTGTTGGCGCAATCGCGGCAAACTCGGCTGGGTGCTGAAGCGCCATCTCCTCTGCCACCGCCATGAGCACATCCTTCCAGCGCTTCACGGCGCTCTTCTTGCCGACAATTGTGACTGCCACTGGTTTGAGAAAACGCGTGACAGGCTCTTCTTGACCGGCTGGAGGCTTGGCTGTCTCCACGTCAACAACGTCAATTGCCTCGCCTGGCTCGTCAAGCAACGCGCCCCACCATTCCGTATCCAGTTGTGTCACAACCAATGGCTGATCAACCACACCAATGTGGTGCTTGATCAAGAGGCTCACGAGTTGTTCGCCGTTGATCAGCGAAATGCGTGCCTTGCCCGGCGCCTCGGCCTCCTGCCTGGCGCTCCTGGTGAAGTCGCTCGTCGTGATGATGATGCCGAACTGATGCACCTGGAGCGAGCCGCGCACTTGCGTCACCGTTTGCGACTGGATGTTGCTCTTCCAGCGCTTCACCTGCACGGCCGCGTTTACAGGGGCCAACCCAGACGCAGAGTAGGTGCCCACCACGTCGATGCCCCCATCCTTAACGTAGGGTGTCACCGCCAGCGTTTGCTCATCGAAGCCCATCTCCAGCAGCAAATCCATGATCAACGCCTCAAAGCGCTTGGGCGGCACCTGGGCGAGGAGTTCATGCAGTTGGGCGCGCGTGCGCTCGTTGGTTTCGGCAACCAACGCCTCCACGCCGTGCCGTTTCTTCCTGGCCAACCCGAACACACCCTTGCCGTGGCGCTCGAAAGCCGAACCTTCCTGCTTGGTGACAGTGTACAGTCGCGAAGCCATCGTCACTGCGGGCGTTGCGCCGCTGGTCTCAATCAGGCCGCGTGCGAGCGCGCGCCGGTAGATTTCTTCATAGTGGAGGGGCTCGTTCGCGTCGGCAAGGACGGCGGCAGCCGCTTCAAGGAATGTCATGGGGGAGCTTCCTGTCGTAGGGTGCTTGCCGGTGACGCGTGGATCGGCTCGAGTCATGATCAGTGCAACCAATGTTAGCACATAGTTGGCACAGATGTGAGCCCGCCATTCAGCATCGACAGCACCCTGCGTGCGCGGACTTTAGGGGATGAGCTGTCGTTCGTGCCCGCGCGTGCCGCGCTGCTGGCGCTTGACTATAGCAACAGGGCTTCACACAAGTCAGGATCGCGGCACGCGCGGGCGCGGACTGGAGAGGAGCCGGGGGTGAGGTGCAGTTGTGCGGTGCGATGACTTTTGAGAGACCCTGGGAAGCCCGGAAAAACTATTGACAAGCGGTCTGCGGCGTGCTAGACTACCCATAATCGATTGCGCAATCGATTGCGCCCCGCTTGTCCCCTATCCTCATCTCACAGACGCAGTCTGCTGCGCAGCAAGTCCCACCCACTGCCACGGTCTCTCCATGGTGACGATCCACGATGTGGCAATGCGCGCCGGCGTCTCTGCCACCACAGTCTCCCATGTTGTCAATGGCACCCGCCCCGTCAGCAGCCCACTGAGCGAGCGCGTGCGAGACGCCATGCGCGAACTTGGCTACCAGCCGAATGCGCTTGCCCGCAGCCTGCGCCGCAAACAAAGCCACACCATCGGCCTCATCGTTCCCGACAACAGCAACCCCTTCTTTGCCGAAATGGCGCACAGTGTTGAGTACGCGGCCTATGGCAACGGCCACGCTGTCGTGCTCTGCAACAGTGACGACGACCCCGCACGCGAGGCGCTCTATCTTGACCTGCTCCTCAAGCGCCAGGTCGACGGAATCGTGCTGGTCGCTGCGGCCACTTCCAACGAGGCAATGCACGCATTGATTCAGCGCGGTCTGCCCCTTGTCGTCGTCGATCGCGAACTGCCCGACGTCACGCACGACTGTGTGCTGACCGACCACTACGCGGGTGGCTACGCGGCCACCGAACACCTGGCACAATTGGGCCACACGCGCATTGCCTGCATCGCCGGCCCCTCAGAGGTCGGTTCGAGCGCTGGGCGCGTCGCAGGCTATCGTGCGGCATTGCGCGCCGCCGGGCTTAACGTCGATGCTTCATGCGTCGTGCGGGGCGACTTTCGCGACCACAGCGGTTACCTCGCCGCGCAGAAGCTGCTCAAGCGTGCGATTGCGCCGACTGCCATCTTTGCGTGCAACGACCTCATGGCCATTGGCGCCATGGCCGCCGTGCGTGACGCCGGCCTGAACGTGCCCGAGGATGTTTCGATCGTTGGCTTTGATGACATCCACATTGCGGGCTACCTCAACCCGCCGCTCACAACCATTGCGCAGCCAATGGCTGAACTGGGGCGCGTGGCCGCCGAACTCCTGCTGCAGCGTCTGCAAGACCGCACCTCGCCCCCGCGGCGCGTGCTCTTGCACAATCGTCTGGTCGTGCGCAGAACAACCGCACTTGCCCCCAGCCGGCGCGGTTCCTGACGCAGTAAAGAAGTTAACCAGCGCCACCGAGCGTAAATTTGGCGGCTTTCACACTTGCAGGCATGTGCGTGGGCGCCCGGCCATCACGTACACGTAGCGCCTCAACATTGACAGCCCGATCCTGGGCATGGGCGACTTCGTCCGGCCGATGGTGACAGGCTTCATCAGCACCTTCGTCGTTGTGATTGACACGCACCGCGTGCGCCTCTCGGTGCAAATGGCCGGCTAGCCCCTGTAGTCAAGGCGCGACGCACCGAGGCGGCCACAAGACGGCCGCGCACCCAATTGCATACCCCCGCAGTGGCCCGGCTGTCTTCCCCACCACAGCTGGGCCGCAGCGCGTGCGTTCGCCGTCCGTCCCCCGTCGCGCAACAAACTGAAAGTTGCCCGCCGAGCGTGATATAATCGGCGCATGGCTGCTACGGCACACGCGCGCCCGTAAGCCGGCGCCTTGCCCCGACAGCGAAACAAATGCGCCGCGCGCTGCGTCGTAGCAGTGCAACCTGCCGAGAAGCGTGTGTACAACCAGTGCGAGGGGCCATGCCCGTTTCAATCTCCGATGCAATTGACATTCGCTACCGCTTGCAGCCGCAGGATTTGGGTGGCCAGGCGCGCCCTGTGCTCGTGCGTAATGTCACGCTTGAGGGGATTGAACATCTGACGCCACTTGTTCATTTCGAGGGGTTGGCACGGCCGCTGGCGCTCGATCTTGAACAGCGCATGCAAATTGCCGAGATTGCGCACAGTCACTTGATGGTAGACTGGATTGGCGTGCCGCTGATCCTGCGCCCGCAGCGGCAGGGCGCATTTGAGACGATTCAACTTGTGGCTGCGCAGCAAGAACGCACGCGACCGCTGGCTCCGGCTTCTGCCGGCTGGGTGCGAGAGCCACAATTGCGCCGTCGCGTCACGCAGATTCTGCTCATTCTCCTTCTGCTTGCCGTTGCCTACGCAGCTGTGACTCTGATCGACTCGCTCAGCGTCCTTGACGAGCTTCCATCCATATTCAACCGCTAGCCGCTGCGCCGAAAATCCGGTGTGGCCCCTGATACCCGCATGAGCTACGACGACTCCGACGATTTCGATCTCATCCCCCGAGCGCGCGTCAACCGCCCGCCCGGCGGAGCCGAACTGCCCCCGCAGGGCGAGCCCGAGCGCCCTAAACGAAACTGGGGGTGGCTGATCACGCTGGCCGTGGTCGCCTTCCTCTTCTTCGGCGTGGGTGCTGCCATCTTCACGCTGCGCGACCGCCTGGGCCAACGGCCAACACCCGCGGCTACGCTGGAGGTGGGCTTCGGCACGCCCACCCCGCTCCTTGGCAGCCTGCTCGGCACGGGGACACCTGGTAGGCTTGTGCCGTCGACCACAATAACGGCCACGCCAACAGGGCCATCACCGACGCCCCGGGGGTCTCTGACGCCCACACCCGCGCCATCGCCAACGCCATCCCCTGCACCCTGCGCGCTGGGGCCAGCAGGCTTTGCCGAGACAGGCTACAACCGCACGCTCTTTGGCTGCCCGAAAGACGGGGGCCAGACAATTTGGGCGGCATGGGAGCCCTTCGAGCGTGGCTCCATGCTCTGGCGCAGCGACACGAACCGCAGCTACTTCTTTACTCTGGCCGGCCAATGGCAAGTCATCGATGCCTCGTGGAATGGCGATGCACCACCAAGCCGGGGCGATCCGCCCCCCGACCGCGTCCAGCCCGAACGAGGTTTTGGTTGGGCGTGGGGCGCCGATGACGCGATCTTCCAGGCGCTGGGGTGGGCAACCGACAGCGAAAAGGGCTTCTGCGCCGACGTGCAGGTCTTTGAGCAAGGCTTCATCCTGCAAAGCAGCTCTGTCGGCTCTTGTACGCCCGACAATCTCTACAATAACGCGGCCGGCGGCGATTGGCGGCCCGTGTATGTGGCGGCGCACAATGCGGGCGTGTGGAGCGGTGCGTTGGGTGGCAGCACCGTTGTCGCGGCTGCCCCGCCGCAAAAGGTCAACGTGGCCGCGCGCCCCGAGGCCAACGGCATCTTCACAGCCCCGCCTGCCGGCGCGCGCCAACTGGATGGCGATCTGAGCGACTGGCCCGCTGACGGTTGGCACTCGATTGCCGCCGTTGTCGAAGGCAGCAATAAGCACAAAGGGCCCACTGACGCCTCGGGTCGCTTCCAGGTGGCGTGGACGCCCGACGGCCTTCTGCTTGCGGCGCAGGTCAGCGACGACGAGTTTCGCCCTGGGCCGCCGGGCACTGAAATGTGGCAGGGCGATGCGCTCGAGCTTCAGTTCGACAGCCAGCTTGCGCAGGATGCCACCGACACCAGCGCCGGCCCCGACGACTACCAGGTGGGCATTGGCCTGATGCAGGACGGGCGCACGCTGCAGAACTACCGCTGGCTGCCGCGCGCGATTGAAGGCATCATCCCCGTGGCGGGTGCAGGCTCAGTCTACGACTCGGGTTATGCCCTTGAAGCGCTGCTCCCGTGGAATGCGCTGGGCATTGCGCAGGCGCAGGGCGGTGACTCCTTCGGCTTCAACCTCAGCATCAGCGACAACGACGGCAACAAGGCGCGCCAGGAAAGCGTGATTTCCGCCTCGCCTGCCCGCACGACCTACGACAACCCCGCCGAGTGGGGCACGCTCGTGCTGCTGCCCTGAACCCGCGAGACCCGGAGTTGCAGGGCTTCTCGAAGTGCATCGAACAGCAGAACTGCAGTTCGTTCGCGCGCCGCGTTCATGACTGTGAGATACCCTGCGGCCCTGGTAAACACGTTTGCTTTGACATCCCATCTGCAATACAATCGGCCAACCATACGGTCAGAAGAATTGCATTTGGTCCAGGTCTGTCGCGCACCCCATGCGCGCTGGTGCGCGTTCCCCGGCGCACCAAGTTGTGCACGCTCTGGCCCCCATACAGTGTCCATTCTCACCCTCACATCTTGTCGGGTTTGAAGGTGCACGTCGTGATCTTCCGGTCAATCTCATTGTCGCACTAACCGTCATTTGTGCTGTAAGCGGCCGGTCGCTGAGACCTATGCACGGCTCCGTGCCTGCGGCCACGGCGGCAGCGGTGTTAGGGGAGGAAGGCAAGCCCGAGCCCTTCACCGTGAGCCTGCTGGTGATCGACGAAAAAAGCCCCAATGCATCCGAGTCGAGTGATGCTGCGCAGATAACAATCGGCTCCGGAACGTATCTGCCCACCGTCAAGAAGTAGCAACGCTGCAGCGGCGCAATATAGCACGCAAACGGGGGCCCAGCGGCCCCCGTTTGCGCGCCCATGCACAGAGCGCGCTTCTTGCCCGCGGCCGCCCCCACGCGGTACTATGAACCCGCCGATGCTTGCCAAACCATTTCGGGCGCATTTGCGCCGCAAGGACGGAGGGTCAACATGGCCATTTCCAAACAGGACGCGATGAATTACCACGCCGAGGGACGCCCCGGCAAGCTCAAAATTGTTGCCACCAAACCAATGGAAACGCAGTTTGACCTTTCCCTCGCCTACTCCCCCGGCGTGGCATTCCCCGTGCTGGAGATTGCAGACCACCCCGAAGCAGCATATGACTTGACAGCCAAGGGCAACCTCGTGGCGGTCATCAGCAACGGCACCGCCGTGCTGGGGCTGGGCAACCGGGGCGCGCTTGCCAGCAAGCCCGTCATGGAGGGCAAGGCGGTCCTTTTCAAGCGCTTTGCCGATGTCGACGTCTTCGACATCGAAGTGAACTCGTCGGACCCCGACGAGATTGTGCGTTTTGTGGAGATGATCTCGCCGACCTTTGGCGGCATCAACCTCGAGGACATCAAAGCGCCCGAATGCTTCTATATCGAGCAGGAGGCGCAGAAGCGCTGCAATAGCCCTGTCTTCCATGACGACCAGCACGGCACCGCCATCATCTC